>CAYYTZ010000057.1:0-7542 GCA_964474735.1 uncultured Gammaproteobacteria bacterium
CTAGGATTAAAGCCAATAAATACCTTCAATTTTAAGAGTGGACGAAAACAGGAATTATAAAGTCACACACGGAATAATTTTTTTGCTGACGCCGGAAATTTCCATCAAATCGGCATCGGTAATGGCGTTCAATTCCGGCAAACGATCTTTTTCCCCGTAAATTACCCGGTATAATTCCGGCAACAACGGATAAAAGGCTTCTTCAACTGTGATCTGCTTAATAGTTTGCACTAAGCGCTGCCAGGTATCGGATTGGTTATAGAGCGTAAAATCCAAGCCGGTCGCTGCATAAGTTTGCTGTTGGGCTCTTAAAAAGGCAAATGTAAAACCATCATTCATTTCTTTGGTTTGAGCTCGCGCGCATACTTCGATGCTCTTGTAATTACCACGATCTACCTGCATTTTAATATAATTATTCTTCATCTGTGTCAGATAATTTATTTGGTTGAACCCACCAACACATTTTAATCCGTAGTAAAACGACAGTACAATAAAATCAAGCAAGGTGGTAGGAAATATTTCTCGGGCTTCCAACGCGGCTCGCAGCGCAGTTGGTGTAAATTCCACTTTATATGATTCATCGTCTGCTACCAGCCAATTACCTTTCTTCCATAATTGCACTCGATATTTTTTGTCTTTGGGCATACCCCAAAATAGATAACTCCCCCAATGTTGCTCAATCGAAAAAGCGCCCATTACGTTTTCAAAATATTTAATCATCAATGGATCATACGTCGCATCAAATAATATATGATATATTGTAGTGTCCTGATCAAGATGATAATTCAAAATTAATTGCATCACCAACGTTTCTTGTTCTAAACAAATCAAATTGGCTGGAGCGGGATTATTTGCCGGAAAAAACTTTTGCCACAAAGCATAGTTATTAATAGTGGTTTGTTCGGAAAACGTTTTGCGCTCTAACGCATCACTCCTCAAATATACTTCATCCATTACTTGCGTAATTTTTGCCGCTACTTCCGTTGTTAGTGTCTTAGCCTTGGCTTTATTTTGGACAATGCGTTTAATTTCTTCAATTTCCGCTTTGGTATAAGCTTGCCAATTAAATGCCGGGCAAGCACGTATGCTGGCCGGGAAAAAAGCCACTCGTTCTACGGGTAAACCGGCGCTAGCGGCATTGTGAAACAGTAAGCCACGCGGAAAAGAAGAATTTCGAAAAGAAATACTGGCACAAGCCAAAACAATTACATATTGCAAATCTGGGTCATTAATCTCTTGATAGGGGGCGGCCAGTAATAAATTCGCATTTACGAAAAACGGATGACAAATTGGACCGTGATGATCGGCCGTTGAAACATAATAATACCGCTCAAGCTGTTTGGCTGCTTTGGCTGCGATAGTTTCGCCCAAGACTTTGGCTACTTCGCTTTGAAATGTAGAAATCAGTTCGTCTTGGCGTTTTTTTATTGGCGGATTAAGATTAACACAGATGTATTCCTTGGTGTACTCGTAAAGAGATTTAGAGCCCCGTCTAGTAATTAGTTCATTGAGGACTGGGCGCTTAGATAACACCGCTGTTTTAATTTGCTGAAACGTGTCCGCCGAAACAGGCATACAATATGGCTAATAATTGATAGACAAAATAGCTGGTTGATTTGAAGACCGCTCAATACTATCGGTCAATATAAACTTTGTCAATGCGGCTTTATCATAAAGAGATTGCTCATCGGCGGATAAATAACGATACAAGGCCGGCGCTAACCATTGCAATGATTGTTGCACTGTCACTCGGTGTAACGCTTCATCCCACGCTGGATAAAATTTCGGTTGACCATATAGCCACAGATCCATTCCGTCTAATGCCATCGCTTGTTGCTGGTGCGCTGTAAACGCACTATACAAACCATAATGCAACGCTGGTGTGATGACTGGTTGAAAGGCCGCATCATATTTACTGGCTCCATAAACCTCTTGCATGGCTGTTAGATACGTTTGCTGATTAAATCCGCCGAAACAATTAAGTTGATAATATAAATTCAATACCGTGTAACACAACATTAAATTTGGAAAGATTTGTTTTGTCTGCAAAGCGGTTTGAATATGTTCCGGTGTTAATGGAATTTGGATTGGTGTGGTGGCGTCGGAACTGACCAACGCCTGCTGCTTAATTTGCAACGGTACGCGGTGATGATTAGTTGGAGAAAGCGCCCAAAATAAATTAGTACCGACTCCTTGCTGGTGTAGATATCCAGCCATGGCTTGAACCAATTGTGGTAATAAATGCGCCCGAACAGTTTCGTCAAAAAGTAAAGCGTGTATTACGGTATTTTGAGTAAGATGATGATTAAGAATTAATTGTGACACTAAACCTTCCTCGTCGATATACAATAAATCCGGTTGTTTGGGTCCCCACAGTGTACGCCAGAGCTTACGATTCAATTGCGCCACCTGCTCTGAATAATATTGCTTGGCCAGCAAAGTTGGATCAGCATAATATTCCATCAATAATTGGATCAAACGTTCGCCCGTTACTGCTTTCAATGTACCCTGACTGATTTTAACTTGAAGTTGTTTCACTGAGGCATTAAGTTGCGCCATTGTGTATGCCGGGCATTGAAAGACTGGGCACATTTGCCACTTGCTCGGGAAAATTGCTATCCGCTCTGTTACAATATCATCTCCGACAATCGAATGATACAAAAAACCGCGCGGAAAATCTCGGTGATTCAATGACACGCTGCTACAACCCAAAATAATAATCGAATTCAACTGTGCGTCGTTTAGTGTGCGGTAAGCAGCCGCGGTTAGTGCATTAGCTTGAAAAGCACAACTAGGAAATAACGGTGCGTGATGATCCGCCGTTGATACCACGTAATATTTACGTAATTGCGTTACCACTTGCTCTACTGTAGGTTGATCAAAATATTTTCGCGCATAAACCGCAAAGGTTTGTAAAAATTCCGCTTGTCGGCCTGGCTGGGGTTGGCGTAAACCGGAACGATAATAAGCTGCCTCATACTCAACCAAACTAGCCCTACCGGCCTGCGCGAGCAGTTGCTTAAGTACCGGCCTAGTCTGCAGTAAAATAGCCAACAACTGCTTTTGCTGCGACTCTGTTAAGGCTGATGATATTGTTGTGGTCATGACTTAGGCCGGCAACGTTACGCACGGTTTAAGTTTTTTAGTCAAACCGGTTAATTCCGTAACTTGTTCCGGTGTAATGGCCGCCAATTCCGGCAAACGTTCTGCCTCCGGATACACGTATCGATAAAATTCTGGCATAGCTGGATTAAGCGATTCGGCGATGGTAATATTTCTGGTCTCGTCCATAATTGTTGGCCAGGTCTGTGCATTACCATATAAATATAAATCCAAACCCGTGGCTGGCAGTAATTCCCCATTTGGCCCAGCTGCAAAAGCCGATAAATACCCGTCGTTCATTTCTTTGGTTTGGGCTCGCGCACACACTTCAATACTACGGTAATTATATCGATCCACATTCATTCTTAAGTAAGCATTCTTCATGGCCGTCAAATAATTAATTTGATTGAACCCACCTAAACATTTAATGCCATAATAAAAACATAGTGTGCTAAAGACCAATAACAAGCTGGGAATAATTTGTTTTTGTTGCAAGGCCACGGCGATGCCAGTAGGGGTAAAATCTATTACCAAACTGCCTCCCGGAGAAACCAATTGATTGCCTTTTTTCCAAAGTTGAACCCGATGATGATTGTCGCTGGTAATTCCCCAAAAAAAGTACGTACCAGTTTTTTCCGCAACATTAAAGGCACCCATAATCCCGCTAAAATATTGTTCTAACAACGGCACGTATTCCGCATTGAACAACATATTGCTAATAATCGTATCTTCAAATAAATGATAACGAATTAGCAATTCAGCAGTAATAGTTTCTTGTTCGATATCGAGCAAACATGAAGGTTGCGCGTCACTCGCTTTAAAATAGGTTTGCCATAAACGATCATTGGCAATAATCATTTGCTCAGAATAATTTATCTGGTTTAACACTGCCTGATCACCATATATTGTATCCAGTAGATTATGTAATTTATCACCAACTGCCACTGATATTAACTTACCACTTTGTTTATCTTTGACCACTTGGTGCATTTTTTTTAAATCTTGTTCCGTATAGGCTCGAAAATTATATACGATGGCACTATGGGCGTTGCTGGGCAGAAAAGATAAGCGTTGCACTTGGACTTTGCCATCAACTATACTATTAAAAATTAATCCGCGCGGAAAAGTAATATTACCCAAAGACACATTGCTGCACGGTAAAACAATCACGTACTTTAAGTGAGGATCATTATGATCGGCATAAGTAGCCGTAGTTAGTAAATTAGCATTGCAAAATGACTGGTTCACAATTGGCCCATGATGATCCGTGGTCGAAACAAAGTAATGGGTTGTTAGCTGTTGGGCAGCTTCCTTGCCCACGGCTGACCCGAAACGAGCCGTCACTAAATCTTGGAATGTGCCAATAAATTCATCTTGACGACGTTGGATGGGTGGATTCAAATTAACATCCGTATACAAACGGGCATAGTCAATCAGCCGTTTATTACCATGTTTTGCGATAAGCTCGCGGAGAATGGGCCGCTGACAAAGCACTGCTTCTTTAAGCGCTGCTAACCGTTCGGGCAGCGACGCCGGGTCGTCTTCTGCAGAAGTCATATCAATAGTGCAAGTGACAATACTGTCATAATCGAGTAGAATTACGATACTAAAAAATTTCTCTCTCGTCAAATTAGAAGATATGACCAATAAACTTTTTTCCTGGCGTTACGGCATTGCCTTGGTATTAGCTTTAACTGCTGGCGGCGTAGGATACTATTTACTATCAAAAACTATTTTTAACTTTGGTAGTGCCGAGTTTGACCATTTTATTGCCGGGTTTGGTTGGACTGGTCCCTTAGTGATGATTGGTTTAATTGTTATAGAGGTTGTAATTGCACCACTGCCTGGTGGTTGGTTAGCGATAGCTACCGGCTATTTATTTGGCTCTTGGCCAGGATTTATTTATGCATATATCGGCAATGTGCTAGGTTCTTTAATTGCCTTTGCTTTAGCAAGATATTTTGGACAACGCTTTGTCCAAAAAATCGTTTCACTAGAGAACTATGAACGCTATAGCCATAAGTTGAGCCGCTCAAGTTTGGGTATTGGATTATTATATGCGATCCCCTTATTCCCGATTGATGTAATTAGTATGTTACTTGGTGTAAGTGGTATAACCCGGCGTCGTTTTCTAACTATTATGCTATTAGGCTTTATACCAAACATGGCCATTATGAATTTCGTTGGTGGCGCTATTGGACAGCCGGAATACCGCTATATTATGATTGGCTTAGTAAGCGGTGTAATTGTATATTTTGTCTGGCACACAGCCAGCCTAAAGATTAATTCCAAATCTCCTGATTATCCGGCAGACAAGACACGGTAGATCCCAGTATTAAAGTTTTTTTCGGTCCAGCTTCTATACCATATGGTGGGCACACGGCTGTTTGATTGGATTCTGTTCCATCAATCACTTTACCGTAACCATATGAGGTAATCGCCGATGTAACTGGCTGCCAATCGTAGCCATCCCAATATTCATAATTTGAAATCGTAAACGGACCAAAGGTTGGTAATTCGGCTTGTTCGGTTTTATCAGTTGTCAGTTCCCAAAAAATGTGAGAATTATTTACGTCCATCGCACAACTGCCGGTATTGGTTTTCCCCATAACTGTACCGTTCACCCAAAATTCCCACTCACCAGTATCCGGGTCTTGGCAGGTTAGCGTAAATGTATTGCTGGCGTTTTCATGCCAATCATAATTTTCTAACGGTTCCTGTAATCCGTATTTATAGTTATCTTTATCATCCCACATTTGCCAAAAATAATTCCAGCGCATATTACCATTGCTGTCGGTTTTGGTTGAAGAATTCATGCCGATTTGAATAAAATAATCATTATCTAGCGTTACTCCAACCCACAACGAACCGCTGTCATTGTCATCTGCCATTGGCGCCACTTTTGAATAATCTAATGTAATACGCACAGCGGACCACTTGGTATCAGAAAAATGCTGATTAGCATATGCCCCGGCTTGGTAAGCGTATAAATCTGGATCGATTGGGTCGGCTGCAAAACCCAATGAAACGCCATCGTCGCCAATTATCTCACCACTATCGGAAACGGTGGTGTTATCAAAAGTCTCGTTGGTATTAGTATCTGGTTCAATGTTAATATTATCGTTGTAGTTATAATTATAATTGTAGTTATCGTTATAAATCACCGAATTGTAGTAGTCGTTCCAATACAAATCATCTTGATATTGTTGGTAAAAATAATAACCAATCCCAGTGGCCGCTAACGCCACAACAATGAACAACCACAAGCAGCCCAGCACACCAATAATATAACAACCGGTTTTACTTTTTTTCTCCGGCGTAGTGACGGCTGAACTTGAAACTAGGCTTGGGGTGGGATTAGATTGTGCAACCGTTGGATTTTGTTGGGTAGTTTGTTCCATGCTGTAATATTATCATTTATTTTGCTATGCTACAAGTATGAATTTTGGTTTAGAAAATAAAAAGGTTCTAGTGGTGGGCGCTTCAAAAGGTTTAGGAAAAGCCATCGCTCAACGTTTTGTAGTTGAAGGTGCTACAACCTATATCTGCGCTCGTAACGCCTCTAATTTAGAAACAACGGCTCAGGCAATTGGTGCTCAGGCGATTGTTTGTGATGTGACAAAACCGGATAGTATTACACACTTGATACAACTAGTTGGAAAAGTTGATGTCTTAGTGACAAATGCCGGCGGCCCAAAACCAGGTTTTTTTACTGAGATCACAGATGACGATTGGGAGGCCGCATTTCAACTGACGTTTATGAGTGCCGTGCGATTAATCCGTGCCGTGCTACCGCAAATGCAAAAACAAAAATGGGGAAGAATAATTTGTCTGACTGCCGCCGCGGGAATTCCACTAGACAATTTGATTATATCTAATGCTTTACGTACCGCGGTAACTAATCTGGCAAAAAAAATCTCACAGCAAGTTGCCAAAGATGGCGTAACAGTAAATGTTGTTGCCCCGGGATTGTTTGAAACTGATCGCCTTGCTCAGTTACTGCAAAAAAAAGCTGAGCAATCTGGTTATATGTTGACCGAAGAACGCGATATGCTGCAACGTACTATTCCGACTGGACGATTCGGCTCGGTTGATGAATTCGCTGCTGCGGTGGTATTTTTGGCCTCAAGCCAAGCCTCATATATTAATGGAGTTTCGTTGCCAATTGACGGTGGTATTACAAAAACACTTTAATATATCCACCAGTTATACACAGATTTGTACACATTTTATGTGGATAGTGGATTTGATCTGTGCACAACGTTGGCGTATGATGTTGATTGTCACTTCTGACCTAGTTGAGGTTTTATTATGACTCTTCAATTATGCCAGCTAGACCTCAGCATATCCCCTCAACAAGGGAATGCTTTGGCGGGCGTCGTATAATGGTAATACCTCTGCTTTCCAAGCAGATGCCAGGAGTTCGATTCTCCTCACCCG
>CAYYTZ010000058.1:0-7472 GCA_964474735.1 uncultured Gammaproteobacteria bacterium
ATTCTATTCGTCACACGAAAATATCCACCAAGCATTGGCGGTATGGAAACTTTTAGCGCCGGTTTTGTGCAAGCGCTGGGTGATCAAGTGACTGTGTGGGCATTGCGTGGATCACAAGTGCATTTGCTGTGGTGGTATCCAGTAACATTTATTTATCTTTTGGTTGTTGCTAGACGTTATGATTGCATTCATTTTGGCGATGGTGCATTGGCTTTGTTAGCGACATTGATTAGTCGTCTAACAAAACGTCCAGTGATTATTACACTACATGGTTTAGATGTAACATATCAACGCTGGCCATATCAACCGGTTTTACGCTGGTCGTTAACGGCCATGCAACAATGTGTTTGCGTCAGTCGAGCGACAGCAGCGGCAGTGCAGCAACGTGGTGTATCGGCAGAACGAATACAGATTATTCCCAATGGCATTAATGTGGCGGCTTGGCCACTCAAACAAAACTTGGTAAATAACCAACCGGGCGCTGTACAAAATATCTTATCAGTTGGTCGTTTGGTGCCGCGTAAAGGTATAGCCTGGTTTATTGAACAAGTGATGCCACAATTGCCCGAGACAATTCATTATCAGGTTGTGGGGGCTGGTCCGGAATTATTAAATTTACAACAACTCGTGGAAAAATTAAATTTAACGAGGCGGGTATCGTTTCATGGGCGAGTAAGCGATCAGCAATTACGAAAATTATATCTGCAAGCGGATGTGTTTGTCCTGCCCAATATTGATGTGCCAGGTAACCCAGAGGGCTTTGGCATTGTGGTGTTAGAAGCTACGGCCTGTGGCGTGCCAGTAATTGCCGCGCGTTTAGATGGAATTGTCGATGCCGTCATTGACGGCCAGAGCGGATTTTTGGTAAAATCAGCCAGTGTTTCGGACTGGATTGCCTGTTTACAGCAGGTTTTAAGCACAACACCATTACTGCCTGAACAAATTCGTTCAACCACGGTTGAACATTTTAGTTGGGAAGTAATTGGTCAGCGATATCGAACCGTATTTAACAATATTATCATAAGTTCGCATGTCAAACGTTAATATTTCGGAACAACTGCATAACGAGCTTGAACAAATCGTAAAATCCAGTCAAGAATTTTCTGATGTATCTGCGTACGTCAGTTACATTTTGCAGCAAGTGGTAGAAAAAAAGAAACAGCAAATGGGCACAACCGTACCAGCCGCCGCCAGCTCGGCTACATATTCAAAGGAAGATGAAGATAAAATTCGTGAGCGTTTAAAAAATCTTGGTTATTTGGATTAGCTATCATCATGGCGCCTTTTTCCCATGTTAAAGTTCCGACATATTGTAAAGTAATATGAATGTTTTACAAGACGTTGCCAATTTAAGTAAAGGCGTGATTATGCACCATTGGGATACCGATGGTATTGTGTCCGCCGCTATTTTACGTAATTATTTTAAGGTGAAACAACCGCGCGTCAAGTTAGACGTGTTTATGCCGACAATTACTAATTATTACCTGACGGATAATCAGTTTGAGTATTTGCAACAGCAAGGCTATGAATTTATTGTCACTTGTGATTTGAATTTGCCGCCAGACATAGTGCAACGCTTGGCGAAAATGTGGCCTGGTCAAGTATATTTTTTTGATCATCACCATCATCCGGCACCCCACCCGAATGTGCATTATTATAATAAAGTGCATCCGGCTTGCGCTTCGCACATTGCCGAAGTTTTAGAGCTGCCTTATGATCTTTTGCCGGTATTGGCCATGGTGGGTGATCGAGAAGAGTCAATTCAAACCGATAAAACTTACTATCCATACGTCCAAGCAGTAATGGCCGATCATAATTTAACGTTCAGCCAGTTGTTATTGGCTCGACGTTTGATTGATTCCAATTATATTATGGATGACTATCAAGGTATTCAGGAAACGATTACACTCTTGCAAGATGATCCGTTGGCTATTTTTTCTGATGTCCGTTTGGAACAGAATTTGCATACTATTGATGCCGCGATTGAACAGTTAATAGCGCAGGAACCGCAAAAAATATCTGATCGGGTGTGGTTTTGGGAAATTAAAACTCCTCTGGCCATTTTGTCGCACGTGACGCGGAGTTTATCTAGGCAGTATCCGGATAAAATTATTTTTACACGTCAACATAAAACTGGTCAGTACACTTGTTATATTCGTAAACGGACAGCCAAGTTTGACGCTCGTGATATTATTGCTTTTGCGCACACCTTAGGTTTGAATTCCGGCGGCAAAGAAGAAGTGGCGGGGATAATTATTCCAGAAACATCAATGGCGACAATATTTCCGAAATTGCAAGATAAATTATTGGAATTAAATCCATAATCAAAATGACCACCCCAGCGACTGATTTGACGTGGCACGCTAGCGCTGTCACTAAAGAACAACGGCGAATAAAATATAATCAAAAAAGTTTTGTTCTGTGGTTTACTGGATTGTCCGGTTCGGGCAAATCCACCATTTCAGTAGCTTTAGAAGAAGCCTTATTTAAACGCGGGAAATTTGTCTATCGACTTGATGGAGATAATATCCGTCATGGTTTAAATAAAAATTTAGGATTTACACCCGATGATAGAGCAGAAAATATTCGACGGATTGGTGAAGTAACAAAATTGTTTGTCGATGCCGGAATTATTACCCTGACGGCTTTTATTTCCCCCTATAAAGCGGATCGTGATTTGGTGCGGCAACTTGTGGCTAAAGGAGAATTTGTTGAAGTATATATAGAATGTTCGGTCGAGGAGTGCGAAAAACGCGACGTTAAAGGTCTTTATGCTAAAGCGCGAGCCGGAGAAATTAAAGAATTTACGGGAATTTCCGCACCTTATGAAGTACCAGAGAAACCAGAAATTAAAATTAATACAGTAAATTTATCAGTTGAACAAGCTGTTCAAGGAATTATTAAACAACTTGAACAACAAGGTTACTTAGCCTAAGACATGAAAAAAACACAGCCACGTTTTTGGTGGGTAATTGATAGTATCATTCTAGTGCTGTTGACGGTTATTTTTGGCGTTTGGTTTTTTAAAGCGCATGCCTATGGGGCTTGGGGTGATGATTCGCCCGGTTATATTTATACGGCTGGACAAGTGCAAAATGGTGAAGCATTGGTTGTGCAAGATAATTTAGTGCAAGCGGCTTTAGCTTGGTTTGGTGATGAACATTTTGCGCGTTTTGTTGCGCCAGCTCATCATGAAATCATTTCACCGAGTGGTTGGACGGCTTCGCGTTATCCAATTGGCTTAAGCGTATTAATGGCACTGGCCAATAAACTAACTGGCCAAGATACGGCCATGTACGCGATTGTACCGCTGGCGGCTGTTGGAGTTGTGCTATTAACTTATTTGTTGGCTGTGCTGTGGCTACCCACTAATCCACCGCTCAAACGAGTTGGGGCAATGGTGGCTGCGCTGAGTGTGGGTTTATCTGATGTCTTTGCTAATTATGCTGTAGCTCAGCCCATGCGGGAGATTCCCGCTTTGTTGTTTTGGCTGGCTGCTTTGTTATTACTGACATTTATTAATCGCGTTCAGCTAATGCGCTGGAAAATTATATTGGCCATTTGCGCCGGTTTGTTGTTTGGGTACAGTATAAATATTAGAGAAACCAGTGCCGTCTTGTTGGTGCCGGTGTTAGTCTGGCTTTGGCCAGTTGGCCGAGTTTGGTGGAAGTCGCGGGTTGAGCGATCGGCCTTCATTAAAATTGTTTTAGCCGGTTGTGCCGGGTTATTAATTGCCTTAAGTTTATCAATTTGGAATTCTGCCGCAATTACAGCGCATAAAGAAAAATTTCGCGAAAAAGATATTTCAAGTATTGCTATTACGTCAAATTTTGATCACATTCAATCGCTTAGTCCAAGTAATCTGTTCAACAATCAAGGAAAATTTAAACCGGGCGTCGGCGGTGTGGTACAGTATTGGGAAGTCATGAGTCAATTCAGTACCTTTGCGCCATTTTTATTTTTCGCCCTAATTGGTTTATTTCTTACTTGGTGGCAGCAGCGTCGTTTAGCTTATGTTTTGGCCAGTTGGATAGCTGTGGTATTTATTTTATTTGCGATGTGGATTAATCCCTACGCACGTTATATTTTGCCGCTTTTGCCGGCCGTCGCCATACTTTCGGCTTATGGCATGGTAGGTATAATTGAATATGTTGGAAAAAAATTGCAGCTTTCGCGGTTCGTCAGTATTGGATTGTCATTACTTTTAATGGCGGCATTTTTTATTTCATTACAACCGGCCATTGCTGCCAGAAATGAACATATTCGATTAGGTGATTCTGTTTATAAAGCTATTACGGCAGAAGATTTGTCCACTTTAAAAACCGTCAGCGATCAACTGCTAGTAAAAGCCAGTCCGGAAAAGCCGGCGCTTTTAATGATGTTTGGCTCGTGGCGAGCGGGGTTGCCAGAAACCATCATGACTCATTCAGATTTGCGCGTAATTCGTTTTCCGGGACGGCCAAACGAGCAACCAGATTTAACCGCTTTGGCCGGTTTTATGGCTGAATTGCAGAAGACATATACTGTCTATGTGTGGTATGATGCAACTCTTGGTACCGGAGAGCAGCGTTTGTTTCAGCAGCTGTCTTTATCTGAGCCAATATTAACCACCCAATTAAGTTTTCAAGCCGATATTGTGATTTATGCCCTTACCGCAAACGATTAAAGAAATCAAAGCTTATCAACAACCACACGATAGTATTTTTAGTCGGCTGATTTATCGCAAAATTTCTAAAGTGTTGACGTTTTATATGTTGCGCTGGATTCCGGGAATTTCCGCACCGGATGTGACGATTATTTCATTTGTAGTGGGTTTACTTGGTGCCGTTGGGTTAATGTACCCGGCCTGGTGGGCACGGATTTTAGCGTTTATTGGCATTCAGTTGTCGTTCGCCTTTGATTGTTCTGATGGAGAAATTGCTCGCATGACCGGCCGGGGCAGCAAGTTTGGTATTTGGTTTGATAGTATTTCTGATCGCACTAAAGAAATTGTGTGGTTTTTTGCGGCCGCATGCCAATTATATTGGTTTGCTCCAGTGGCCACGAACCCGGGCGATTGGCACGTGTTGTTGAATGGGGAGTTGGGTAGTAGTCCGTGGATTATTTATTTGGCTGGTGCGGCATCTTTAGGGAATTTATTAATCGGATATTTGCGTGAGGCAAAAAAGAGTATATTTTTGGCGGAACGAAAACCAGAAATTATTCTTAAATCTGGTTTGCATATTGGTACGGTTGACGTGATTACTTTCTTGTTAGCCTTTGGTGCGCTGTTTGGTCTAAATTATTATGTTTTATGGATTGTCCTATTACCGACACCGTTGCTGCTCGCTAAACAACTTTGGAGTACTTATAGTCAATCGAATAAGCCAAATCGGCAATCAACCACAGCTTTGGTTAAAGTATGTGATGATGAGTAAGAGTAGGTGGTGCTAGGATGAAAAAGAACTGTAAATATTCGTGTAATAACGAGTTGGGCAAAATCGCTCCGCTCTTTGGCCTTAATAATCAATACTATGAATTTTTGTAAAATTTCCGAAGACAATTTTAATGAGTGGCTATCAATGGGGCTCGCTCTTTGGCCACATTGTAAAAAAAAAGAACTGGAGAAAGAGTTTTGCGCAGAACTGAAATCTGGTAAGCACGAACACTTTCTCGCACAAAACAAAGATGGTGAATATTTAGGGTTTATTAATCTCTCACTTCGTAGCGATTACGTTCAGGGTTCATCGTCTCGCCCGGTCGGATATGTCGAAGGTATTTTTGTAACGCCCAAATCCAGAAAACAAGGAGTGGCCAAGGAGCTCATTAAACAAGCTGAAAGATGGGCTAAAAAGCATGGTTGCAAAGAACTGGGTTCGGACACAGAATTAAATAATACTGATAGTCAGAAATTTCACAAAAATTTGGGTTTCAAAAAGTCAGGTGTAATCGTGCATTACATAAGAAAGATTGAATAAGTCGAGCACAACACTATTACTATAAAGAATTGTGGCAATGAACAAGGACTTCTTAAAAGAATGGTTTTGAAGAAGTTAAAGAACAACCAGTAGATAACACTGTTCTATGTCGGTTGTTTCTTGAGCAGTTTAAAATCGGCTGGAGTAAAGAAGCGGAACACATATAGTAATCCAGCATAAAATATTGCACCAAAAAACGGTGTCAGCCAAATCGGCAGCAGTGGTTTGGCGTACCACACCCCTGCGCCCATCAGAACCCCAGCTAACAACGCCGGGGTAATTTGCGAAAGTGAACTAAAAATACCATCTTTGATTAAGCGCCGAGTCATTACAAAAAAGATGCCCTGCATAATGGTTTCGGTCAGCACCGTGGCAATTGCTCCGCCGATATAGCCAAACAGCGGAATAAACACGCAATCCAAGACAATGTTTAATACTAGACCTAAACCTTCTTGTTTTGTGCGTTTAGGTTGATTACCGGTGGTGGCAAAAACTTGGCTGGATGTAATGCCTATAAATCGAATTACAAAAAATAAGCCAAACAACTGCAAAGCCGGTTCAATTCCTTTAAATTTTCCACCATAAATCAACTGAACAATTTCTGGTGCCATTGTAATAATGCCAATGCCTAAGCCAATCCCAACGGCCGACATATAACGCGTGGAGAAGCGAACGATGCGACGGTAGCGCTCTAAGTTATTTTCATAAGCGTCATAGAGATACGGGGTAATCACCTGCAAACCGATGCGATAAAAAAGCAAAAAGAAAATCACAATGCGAGCGGCGGCGCCATAGCGGGCAATATCACCATCAGCCATTTCCACAGTACCGGTGAGTTGAAATAAGCGCATCATCAATTTATCAATTTCAAAATAGACGGTCATAATAATGCCTTGCAAGCCAAACCAAATGCCCTCACTGAGTAGCGGGCGTAATAATGTGCGATCGAATTTTGGCCTGACTAATTTAAACGAAAAACCAGCATAGGTAAAAATAAAGACTACCGTGGTGATGACGTAAAGTAGAGCGATGGCATACGCTCCAGTCAGCCGGTTGGCGATGAATTGGGTAATCAGCCACACACCGACGAGCTTGCTCAAGCCATCAAGTATTTCGATATAGGTGATGCGTTCTTTATGGTACAGGCTGCGATAAATCGATCGAATCGGTACACGGTATTGAATAAAGGCATGATTAATACCCAACAGCAACAACAACCAAAACATCGGGGTTAAGCCGTTGCCAGCTACATAACCCACGCCACAGATTGTCAGGAGCAGTACCCAGGCAGCCGTCTCAATACATAAGGCGGTGCCGTAGACGCGTTCGATTATCGCTTTATCTTTGGTGGCACCGTAGCGCATGATGACCATACTCATACCCACCTCACTGCCAATCATCAAAATGCTGGTCGCGGCAGTAGCAACGTCGAACGCATCCGCTAAAGCCGGATCGTCAATAATATAGCGCGACGCTAAAATAACTGAAACTGCCATCAGCACGCGCGAAATTAAA
>CAYYTZ010000059.1:0-7378 GCA_964474735.1 uncultured Gammaproteobacteria bacterium
TATTGTACCAGTTTTCTATCTAGCTGACCTGTCTAGTTTTTCCAGTCCATTATAGTCACAAGATCTATTAATGGGCTCGCGGAAGCCCTTGTTGTTCTCAACCCCCCCCTAACTGACTTGACACGCTTGCCGTATTTTGATAGTTTACGCCAGTTATGACAGCATGGATATTAGCTTTTCTTATTCAAAGCGCCCAAGCACAAACTATAATTAATATAGAAGATTATCCAACGCAATACCGGGTTAGCGCTGGTTATATGAATGGAGCAATTACTCCGGCGGTTACCGCAGCTACTACCGCCTACCCAACCAACAGTCATAAATTAAGCCGCGGTTTTAGCGCTAGTCATTCCGGCATAGATATTGATGGCAATGCCGGTGATCCAATTCTGGCTTGGCAGAACGGTGTGGTTGAAGTTGTTAGTAGTAGTGGACCGTACGGCAATAAAGTTATTATCCGTCACGATGACACGACAACTAGTGTTTATGCTCACCTACAAAGTATAGTTGTAGCGCCGGGGCAAAGCGTCCGCAGTGGAGTTGAAATTGGAACTTTAGGTGCCAGTGGTAATTCCACCGGTTCACATTTGCATTTTGAAATACGTACAAACGACACGCCAATTGATGCACTGCCTTTTATTCAATAATAGATTGCACCATGCGCTTTGATATCTTAACAATTTTTCCACACTGTTTGGATTCATATATTAATGAATCGATTCTTAAAATTGCTCAAACTAAGAAAAAGATTGAAATTCATGCCCACGACATTCGCGCCTATAGTACAAACAAACATCATAAAACTGACGATCTACCTTATGGTGGCGGCCCCGGCATGGTAATGATGTTGCAACCAATTTATGATTGTTTAAAAGCGGTTCCGCGCTCACCCCGCAGTCATATTATTATGTTAGACCCGGCTGGAACCGAATACACGCAAATTCATGCTCAACATTACAGCGAGCATTACGATCAAATTATTTTTTTGTGCGGGCGTTACGAAGGCTTTGATGAACGAGTTTATAATTTAGTTGATGAACGTATCTCGGTTGGTAGATACGTTTTAAGTGGCGGTGAATTACCAGCAGCCATTGTAGTAGAATCTGTGACCCGTTTATTACCCGGCGTCCTGGGCGATAACGCCTCAACTCAAAACGAAACTTTTTCTGGTGCGTTAGATTATGTTGAATATCCACAGTATACTCGACCGGAAACATTTGCACCGGAAACCACCTCAACCGGAAAAGATTGGACCGTTCCGCCAGTTTTGCTTTCTGGCAACCATGCGGAAATTGCCAAGTGGCGCAAACAAAACCCTAAACTTAAAGCCTAATTCGTCTGATGCTACAGCATCAACAATGGTCCCAAATAAATTGGAACCAAGTTTTGTAACTTTGCGCCAGTTCAGCATTACGCATCACAAATAACGTTACATCATCGTCTAGTTGGCCTATCCCTACACTGGTGAAGGTAACCACATAATCACCAAAAATATCACACACGCCTGGCGTGGCGTATTTATCCGGCAAAATTTTATAGCTGTTTTTTTGGACGTCATGTAACGCTTGAGGTAATTGTTTTGGTACCCGCGGATCAAATAATATTTTTTGGCGCAACGTACCCTCTACTTGAGCTGGTAAAACAAAACGCTTGCGAAATTGATCATCAATTTGTGGACTCAGCCATAAGCCTTTGGCATCCAAAAAATAACACTCTTGGGCGACGCGTAATAAATCGCGCCGATAATTTTTATAACCTTCAATGCCACGATAAATGTAAGCAGCATTTTGTGGCGGTTCATTTTGATACATTTTTTGTAGCTCCGGTAACACTTCAGCCAAATGAACCTGCTTTTCGCGCACCAGTTCCATCAATTTATTTGGATCCACGGCCGAATATCTGTTCTCATTTTTTTGGAATGTCGTAAATACTAACCCTTTTTGTACCAAACGCTGTAAAGCATCATAAACATTGCGGCGATGGATATTGGCTTTAGTGGCAATATCTCCCACCCCAGTTTCGCCGATATTCAATAGCGTTTCGTAAATTTTGGCTTCATTGGGAGAAAGCCCAATTTCCTGCAAAAGCTCTGTATACATAGTGATAGCTTACCTATTTTATCTGTGGTGGTCAATACCACCCTATGGTGTTATTGGCCACTCATATACTATGGCGTAGTCTATCACCATGCCTAGTTATCTGGAACAATTTAACGCCCTCCGTCTTAAGGTCCCACACATTGGGTTATCAGTAGTGCAAAACGAAAACAGTCCATTTTGCCAATACACCGAGCGCAGTAAAAACTGCTACATGACTTTTGCCAGTTATGAATCGGAAGATTGTATGTACAATCATCGAGTATTTTATTGCAAAGATTGTTTGGACTGCACGCTCTGTAATAAATGTGAATTATGTTACGGCTGCGTTGACTGTATCACCTGCTACAACTCCAACTACTGTGTGAGTTGCGAACAAGTTGTAGATTCCGCTTACTGTTATTTCTCTGTAAACTTACAAAATTGTTTTGGTTGCGTTTCTCTTAAAGGCAAACAACACTGCATTTTTAATCAACCATATACTCCGGCCGATTATGAACAAAAAGTGGCCGAATTAAAAAAACTGCCGAAAGAAAAAATCATGGAGCTGTTGCAACCGTTGTTACTTAAAACACCGCGTCCTGCCATGACCGGAAAAAATAATACTAATAGTTTCGGCGACCATCTGTATTATGCCACCAACGCTTACTGGGCCTTTGATTCCAAACAAATTAGTGACTCATATTATATTTATCACTGTGATGATTCCAAGGATTTGCTTGACTGTAGTCATTTGGGTTGGTCAGAAAATTGCTATCAAATTATGAGTGGCGGCAATTTAAATAACTGCACTTTCTGTTATGGTTCCTGGCATTCCTATAACTTAGATTACTGTGAATTAGTCTACAACAGTCACGATTGTTTTATGTGTGTTGGCTTAAGTAAAAAAGAATTTTACATACTTAACCAGCCTTATTCCGAGGCAGACTATAAAACAAAAGTGGCCGAAATTACCGCCGCCATGCAGAAAGATGGTACGTGGGGCAAATGGTATCCATCATCCTTTAAAGAAGTAATAACTTACGGATTATAAACCTATGGAAAATATCGTCAAAAAATGCACCTCCTGTCAAAAAGATTTTCGGATTATTGTGCAAGAACAACAATATTACCAAAAAAAACAATTGCCCTTGCCGGAGCCGTGCCCAGAATGTCGCCAAAAAGAACGTCTATTATTGCGCAACGAGCGTAAACTGCATCAACGGTTGTGTAATAAATGTAATAAAACTATCATCTCGACTTATCCAACCGATTCGCCATACGTGGTATACTGTCAGGAGTGTTTTTGGGAGATGATAACATAAATAATTTTATCTAAATATGAGTCGAAAAAAAATATTGGTTATCAGTTACGGCGGCACTATTGTAATGGTAGTGGATGAAAAAAGTAAATCGGTAAAACCGGCTAGTAATATTAAAGAGGTTATCTCTATATTTCCAAATCTAGAAGATTTAGCGAATATTGAAATTAAAGTACTAAGCAATAAAGATAGTACAAATGTAACTCCGGAAGATTGGACTAAATTGGCTAAATTTATCTACGAACAGCACGACAATTACGATGGTTTTGTTATTACGCATGGTACTAATACCATGGCTTATACGGCTTCTGCCTTAGCTTTAGCGCTTGGCCGTGGTTTAAAAAAACCAGTTATCTTGACAGGGTCACAACTCCCGTTAACTGTTTTTGGTAATGATGCACGCTTTAATTTTGAACACGCCGTTGCCACCTGCGTTGCCGCAGCCGAAAAACATATAGCCGAAGTGTTAATTGTCTTTAACGATAAAGTTTTACGCGGCAGCCGAAGTGTTAAAATTAGTGAGTCTTCTTTTCGAGCCTTTGAATCTCCCGCTTTTCACCAACTGGGCACCATTACGGCGAATGGCGTTAGTTTTTCTCCAGATGTTCACATCGTTGAAGAAGCCGCGCCATTTCGGTTGCAGCCTAATTTTGACGGAAGTATTTTTAGTATAGATTTAACGCCGGGTCAACGTCCAGAACTGATTGAAAATTTAGTAAAATCTGGGCAATGTGACGGCCTTATTCTAAAATCGCATGGCGCCGGCTCTGTTCCTACCGAAGGCCGCTACTCTTTTTTACCACTCATCAAAATGGCCACCAGCCAATATAAAATTCCTGTCGTGGTGTCAACTAAATTTCTGGGTGGCAATGTTTGTAAAATCATCAATGATGAACCAGCTGTCCTGGCTGTTAAATATGGAGCAATTCCCAGTGGCGATATCACCGACGTCATGACCGAAGTAAAATTAATGTGGCTGATGGCTCAAGGCCTAAGTTCAATTGAAGAGGTCGGCTATGCCATGTTGCACAGTTATGTAGGGGAAGTCAGTTCAATGGGTAAACAGCAAGTGTGATAATTTTGATAATTGTAAAAATATTCGTTACAGTTGGCATTGTCGTTAGCCTTTCCCTCGTAGCAGAAAAAATTAGTCCACGTTGGGCTGGCCTGTTATCCGGCTACCCCACCGGCACTGCGCTTTCACTTTTTTTCTTCGGTCTAGAAATTAGCCCACAGTTTGCCGCGGCCAGTGTTAACCATAATATTCTGGGCATCATCGCCACTCTGGTTTTTATTTATCTATATTATCGGACTTCGTTGCATTATTCTATTTTGCCGACCTTAGTAATTGCTTTAGCCGGATATTTTTGTACAGTTTTTTTACTCCATTTCATTCCCCTTAATACTTGGCTGGCACTTGTACTTACTGCCATAGCCCTGATAATTTTTTATTATTTATTTAAGCCAATTCAAAATGTTGTCATTAAAGAGAAAATAATATTGCGCCTACCGGTACTGCTTATTCGCGGCTTAAGTGCCGCAGTAATTATTTTAATCATTACTGCTGCGGCGCATGTTATTGGACCGGTCTGGTCTGGATTATTTTCGTCGTTTCCCACCGCCACTTTACCACTGATACTGATTATTCATTTAACTTATAACCGGACCGCTGTTCACACCATTATTAAATATATGCCCATAGGAAATGTGGCACTGGTGTTGTATTCATTAACTGTCGCATTTGCCTACCCTCGTTTTGGTATATATGTTGGCACCGCTATGGCTTTTGCTGCTGCCACTTTGTATTTACTGCTCTATCAGCTTTACAAAAAAATACGACTGCGTATTTAAGGTCCGTTTATTATATTTTACGACAAAACTCGTTTTAGAACACTTGGTTGATCAACTGAATTTTGATACCAACCGAATCGATATTTATTAGCTAAAGACCTTAACAACGCTTCATTAATTTTAGTAAACACCTGTACCCGATCGGGGGTTTGTTCTTCCCCCCTGGCTTGATACATGCGTTGGTTAACAGCTTCATCCCAACGTCTATAACATTTAACAGCTTCTTCCGCAGATAACGCTTCGGTTTCTTTACACATTATCAGGGCCTCAGATATTCCACTAGGGCGAGCTAAAACATGAAAACTAATCTGTTGGGTTTTTAAACTATTTAACATTGTTGCTATATCTCCAGCAGAAAAGGGCACCTCATTCGGGTGTGAATGCATAGTACCAATTGGACGGCGTACAAACCGACGTAGTAATTCTGCTTGAGAATCGCTAGTATTAAATAACCTTACGGCTGGTTCAATATCTTGTTCTAACTGACCAAAACCTCTATAAATCATAGCCTTCTCCCGCTCTGACAATAATGTTACTGCTTGTTCAGCCTCTCGTGTAACTGAATAGCCCACATTAATCGGCGCGGCTCCCTGACCATCTTCTACGCCAAAACCTTCAGTATAGGTTCGATCAATTAATATTTTTCTGCTGTGAGGATCGTATGTAATAGCCAAACCAGCTTCTTTGCCGGTAACTCGAGTATGCTCGCGTAACTGATCTAAGCGTTGTTGTACGACCCCTAATTCCAGGCAAACTGGCAAACGAACAAATCGCTCAATGCCTTGGCCACCTTTTTGACCACTTTTTAACAGTCGAGCAAATAGATCTCGAGCCGACCATTGTTCTAGATTTGGTTCAAGTTCCGGCATAAACGGACTCTAGCTCATTCACTTATATAAGGCAATATAATATTGAGCTGTCTATCTTGACAAAACCCAATTATTTGCTATAATTCTTCCATGAAATCCTTCCGTGATATGTTAAGTGGAGGAGCAGATGCAGCCAATGCCTGGTATGAGAAAAAAACCTTTGGTGCTACGCCTGCAGAGGTTCGCGAAACTAGAGAACATGGGATGGAAGGCCTAGAACAATGGTCTAGGGAAATGTATCAAGTATTCACTGAAAAATTTGATCCACATCATCGCGAAACAACCACTCCAATTTACGGTGTAGCGCATCGAACCAAGCGGATATTAAGAGGCCCTATGGGCGAATTGATGTATAGCGGAGCACTAGGTTCAGTTGGATCTCTTTTAGGAAAAGCAGCGGGTGGTGATCAAGGACGACGAAAACGTATTCAAACATTTTTAGTAGAAACCGCCGACGGACGCATTGCGGAATTAGCTGCTATGCAATTGGCTTTAACCGAACATTTCGACTTAACTAATTTCGCACAAGAAATGCCTAGTGTTCGTATTCTGCCATTAAAAGGTGGTCACAAACCGGGTATTAATCCAAATAATTTTCCGGCAATGCGCCAGTATATTGACGAACAACGTCAGCTGGCTAGTACTATTAATAGGGTAGTAGAACCGTTTGGCGATCTAGAAAACGTTTCGGCGTTGCTTCGACCGGATGATCGATTAACAATGATGCAACTTAGCCGTACAGTGCAACTTGATCTCAAATTATGGACAGCCATAGCAGTAGAACTCCGTTCAAATGATTCGCGCCGTTATGACGCAGGAACACTGAATAGTTATAATAGTTTAATGCATGATGAAAACGGCCTAGCTGGAGTAGTGGACCAATATGAAAGGACTTATACGACAGATGGCTTATCGGAAACTGATCGTAGCATACGATATTTATTGGGTGGAGTAGTCTATGATAGTTTTGAGGCTGATTTAGGAGAACGTGTAAACATAACAGAGATTAATGCTGCCTTCGCTGATCCATTAGGATATTTTACGCTTTTAAAATTGGACCCCAAAGAATTAATTGGTTTGCCAGAAAAAGAAGCCACTAAAAAAGTAAGAAAATGTTATTATAAAGAAGTACCACGCTGTCATCCAGACACTAACCCGCATGATCCAACCGCCGAACAACGTTTTAAGGATTTGACTACGGCCTATGATGTATTAATAGATGCGGAAAAACGCAAACGCTATTTAGCAAGTTAGCGTTTTG
>CAYYTZ010000060.1:0-7282 GCA_964474735.1 uncultured Gammaproteobacteria bacterium
AAACCACCAATCATTAATTTTGCGACGGTGGCTTTGGTACCCACTCGAGTAATCATACCCCAAGTTGTGCCAGAAAAAGCCACTGAAACACCGGCATCTTTTACATAGGCTTTGGCTCGCTGCCAACCACCGCGAATTTCAGAATTCTTTTCGGCCTGATACGCTTCGGAACTCAACACATCAAGTTGTTGTAGTTCAGCTAAATGAACAATTTCCGTACGCAGCACAAATTTTAAATGACGCCGGATCGCTTCTTTTACATCTTCATCTCTGATATCGACCGGAGGCGCGCCCACTTCTAACACAAAACCATCCGGAATATCCAGACCCTGAACAATTTTTTCTAAACCAGCAGTAAAAGCAGCTTGCTCAAATAATTGTTGATGATCAAATTTACCGGACTGATATTTACGCACTACATCAGTAAATTGCGCTCCACCTAAATCAAAATAATTTCGTAAACGGTGGCGCATAGATTCTCGTTGAAAGGCCGATTCCACTAAAGCTCGCATATCGCGCTGCGCTGCTTTTACATTAGCAACTCGATGTTCATCATCTTCAATTCTAGAATCTTCGGCCACGCCAAGTAATTGTTTTTTTCGCTCGGCAACATCTGATGTCATGCCCAGACCAATCACCGCGCCAGCCTCCCTTAAGTGTTGGCGGAATGATGCTATAATTTTTTCACCAATACCATCAGCCGTTGTTACCCGATCCATGTACTCTTGACGTACTTCAAAATTAGCCTGCACCGAAAGCTGCTCGTGTACGGTACGGATAACCGCAGCTACTTCTTGTTTAGTGAGACCCTCACGATTCGCCTGCTCCACTAAACCAGCAATAAATCTATCATCAGTAAAAGCATCGGCCGCCGCTAGATCGCCCACAAATTGTTCACCCACCGCTAATTTAAAAGACCTAACGTCTATTTGTTCGGCTGGTGGCACTTGTTTTCCACGAGCCTCCACGTGATGACGCACTTGTCTAAGATATGCGGATCGTCCTACACCTGGCTCTGGCATACTTTTATATAGTCATTTTGAAAATCAGTCACGCAGGCGGATAACTTACTATTCAAATCGGGCACCCGATCATGTAAAAATTTTCCCAGCGTATCGGCCGAAACCTCACCTAACACTAAATTTTGATACTCAATGCGGTCAACTTCATTTGACAGCGCCGCTAACGATACTTCGTGTAATTTTTGCTGTAATTGCAGATTCAAATCCATTACCATTTTTTGCTCTAAAGCCACGGGCAATTTTTCACCATGAACCTGACGGACTAATTTTTGTAAAAATGCTTCAAGACGTTTATCCATAAAACATTGCAATATAATCCTTTTTTAGGGTTTTGTCAATACCGAACGGAATTATAGCAAAAAAATCAGCTTTTGACAAGCCTGAAATATGTTCCAAAATTTTCCCGATCTCCGGCGCGATGAGAAAAAAATGTGTCGCTTTGACAACGGGTACACCAACGCATCACTTCAATTTGTTGCAGTGGTACACCGCCCGCTTTGGCTTGTAAAATATTTTCGTGTTGTAAATCAATACCGTTATAACACTCATGCCCAACCGCCGGACCAATCCCCAACCAAACATTTTGCGCCTTAAACTTTTTTAGAACGTTCATTAGGATTTGTTGGGTTGTACCTTTAGTTCCGGCATGAATAACCCCGCCTCGTTTTATGATTGGGTCATACACTATCAACGGTACGCAATCTGATGTGCCTATTCGTAAACAAATATCACTTTGATCCGTTAATAGTGCATCAACCTCTGGAACTATCCAGGGAGACTGTGCCGCCGTAATAACGGCAAAACGATTACCGTGTGGTTGCGCGGCTTGCACATGGGCAGTAGGTTTTAGTTTTTTTTCAGAATGACGAGTACTAATGCCGTGCTCTAATTCTGTAAATTCCTCAAATAAACGAAAGCGGAACAGTTCTGGTAAATTACCATTGGTGTAGGATCGCCAGCGCTGAATAGCTACCATGTTTTTAGTGTAGCGCTTTTTCGTAAACCGCTAAAGTTTGTTCGACACAACGTTGCCAAGTAAATTGTTTGGCTTGTTGCTTGCCTAACCGACCGTAGCGTTTCCGGGTGTTTTGATTGAGACACTGATCGATGGCCTTCATTAAAGTTTGTGGTTTATTAGGATTAATTAACAGTGCTGCCTTACCCACCACTTCCGGTAAAGACGAAACGCGTGATGTAATTACCGGTGTACCACAAGCCATAGCTTCGACTACCGGCAAACCAAACCCTTCGTACAAAGACGGAAAAACAAAAGCCTTAGTTAAAGCTAATAAAGCTAATTTTTCTTTTGGTGTGACGTAGCCAAGATAGCGCACGCTCCCCGCTTTGACAGTTTGAATAGCTAAATAATTATCTTCAAAACGAAAGCCCTTGGCACCGGCTAACACCAGCTGAACATTTTTAAAGCGTCGTGGCCGTTTACTTACCAACGTATCAAAAGCGGCAATTAAACCAGCAATGTTTTTGCGCGGTTCCAACGTACCAATATATAAAAAGAAATCTTCAGATAAGTGAAATTTTTTGATGATTTGCCTGGCGGCTAACTTTTTAGGCACCGGATTGGGTTCGTGACCTTCGTAAACAACGTTAATCCGCTGATGTTCTATTCCAAACTGCCGATGAACGTCATTGGCGGTTGATTGCGACACGGCAATAATCTGTTTAGCTTTATGTAAACTTTTTGGCACCAATATTTTTATTGAAAAATCTTGCTTATTGGGAAACCACTCGGGATGCTGATAAATTGCCAAATCATGTACTGTCACCACACAGGGCCGCTTATATTGTAACGGCACAACATTAGCCGGGGCATGAAACAAATCCAAACGCTCGCGATTTAATATTTGGCTAACAAACAGATGCGAATAAGCAAATGGTAGATAACGTTTATATTCAGAATATGGAAAGCGGACTATTTTAACATTTTTACGTTTAAATTCTTGGGTTGAAGCAACGCGGTGATCAAAAAATAAAACATATTGATTGCGCTGATCGGCTTTCAACAAATACTTAACTAAATAATAAGTATAATGCCCCACTCCGGCTTTTTCGCCCAGAGCCGGACTTAAAATAGTTCGACAATCAATTCCAATGCGCATACCTCCTCCTAGTGGTTAATTACATTTGTTCCGGTGCGTTAATTCCCATCAGTCGTAATGTATTAGCCAACACTATTTGTGTGGCTTGCACCATATGTAGACGACCGACATTCACCGTACCGTCAGTTTCCAAAACTCGACTGACCGCATAGAATTTATGGAAAGCCCGGGCCACTTCTAAAATGTATTGCGGCAACATGTGCACGTGATAGGTTTGACTGACGGTAATTAACACTTCTGGTAATTGAAATAATAACTTCGCCAAAGCTTCCTCGGCGGCATTGGTAAAACGAATTGGACTAGTGGGTTGTGGACCAACTTTTTTCAATAAACTGCAAATTCGAGCATGAGCGTATTGCACATAATAAACCGGATTAGTTTCTGAACGCTCACGCGCCAGATTCAAATCAAAGTCCATGTGAGTGTTCACATCATACATTAGAAAGAACCAACGAGTGACGTCTAAACCAATTTCTTCAACCAATTCTTCCAGCGTCACAAACGTGCCTTTGCGTTTGGACATGCGCATTTCTTTGCCATTAAACATCAAACGTACTAACTGCACAAAAATAATATCCAGTTTACCTTTATGGCCCAGGGCCGTGAGCGCGGCCTGCATCCGGCCTTCATAGCCATGATGATCGGCTCCTAAATACCAGACTTCGTGTTCAATTTTACGCTCTTCAAATTTTTCAAACAAATATAGAATATCGGAAAAAAAGTAAGTAGTTTCACCATTAGCTTTAATTATAACCCGGTCTTTATCATCACCAAACTTAGTGGAAGCAAAAAAAGTTGCTGCTTCGGCTTGATAAATTAAATTATGCTCGGTTAAAAACTGTTTAGCGCGCTCCACCTTGGTCGGTTCGTACAACGAACGTTCCGATTTCCATACATCATAATGAATATGCAAGGTGTTTTCCACAAAAGTTTTAATCTGTTTGACCATTTCGGCCAAAGCCCATTCCTTAACTTCGTTGCGCATTTCCAGCATGGCGTTGGGAGTACCAAGTTTTACATCTTTTAATGTAATCTGTGCAGCCAAATCTTTTATGTAATCACCACGATATAATTCTTCTGGATAGTCTATGTTAATGCCCTGATTTTGCAGATAACGACGTAAAACCGATTCAGCTAAATTATCAAGCTGCTTACCGCTATCGTTAATATAATATTCCGAAATCACTTCGTAACTGCAAGCTCGTAAAGTTCGAACTAAAACGTCACCGGTAAAACCAGCTCGACCATTCCCTAAATGAATTGGCCCGGTAGGATTGGCCGATAAAAATTCAACCATAAAACGCAGCGGCGTGCCATCTGGTTTTAAACCAGTGGAATTTGTGCCAAATGATTCACCTTGTTCTAAGATCCAGCGAATCCCACCCGCCAAAAATTTTTCATTAACAAAAAAATTCAAAAAACCCGGGGCCACTACTTCAACTTTTTCTAAACCTTCAAGATCAATTGCTTCCTTAAGTTCTTGACCAATTTCTAGCGGATTCTTTTTTAACATTTTTGCCAATTGCATGGCTATGTTACAAGCATAATCACCGTGTTGCCGATGAACCGGATAACTCAACACGATTTCCGGAACAGCGCTATCTGGCCAAACATGATCGGCTTGAAGTTTGCTAATAGCGGCAGCAATTTTATCGGCAATGACGTGTTTCATAATGGAGGCTATTATAGCGGAATTCGATAAATAACGAAATGTCTGTCATGGGTGAGGATTCCTCTCGCTTAACGTATAACTAAGTCGCTCGAGGAACCCTCACCCACATCACTCACACAATAATGGTGTATATAGTGTATAATAATCAACATGCCGACCGTTGCCAGTAACAAATATATCCGCTCTGACTATCATATTTTAGAAGACCATGAGGCTGGATTGGTTTTAACCGGAGCCGAAGTAAAATCATGTAAAACTGGTCAGGTGCAGCTAAAAGGTTCATATATTACCAGTCAGGGTGGTGAATTATGGCTGATCAAGGCCACGATTAGCCCATATCAATTGGCTAATCAACCTGGCTATGACCCATTGCGTCCACGCAAACTTTTACTCAAGCATGCACAAATCCTGCAATTATTGGGCAAATTACAAGAACCCGGCTTGACACTACTGCCGGAAAGTTTGTATACTACGAGGCGACTCGTGAAGCTAAAACTGGTTTTGGCACGCGGGAAAAAGAAATTTGATAAGCGCGCCGACATCAAAAAACGTGACGTAAATCGGCAAATTGCTCGAGCCTTGCGCCAAAAATACTAAAATTTTGCAGCTTTAGGCCATCACTGACTGTGCAGTTATACCGTTTACTGCCCAATCGGGGGATGTCTAATATTCGATAGTCTGTTCTTAATATCGTTGGCTAGTGATGCCGAGCACCATCCAAAAAGGCTCAAAGTACTAAGTGCAAACTTCGTACAAACGGTAAAAGCCAAGGTGGCTGCGCTTACTCGCGCTTTCCAACCAGCTTTTGCTCCTGTTGTTGCTTAAACGCATACAACCATCTGCCGGCTTGAAACCTGATAGAGCCGATACAGGTGCCAATTATCAGGCATACCATGGGGTACTGATCACCCAAGGCGTACACTAGCAATCAGCTCGGGTGTTACTTACGTGAATGATGCGTTCAGTAATACCCTAAATTCATACATCATTCTATGCTAGTAGACGGCGATGTTCTGCCAGGCTAGACACGGGCGTAATTCCCGTCATCTCCACATTTAAGTTCTTAATTGCACCACATATTTCAAAAAAAGATTTTCGGGTGAATGAACAGATCCGCGTACCGCAAGTGCGCGTGATTGATGAGCATGGCGCTCAATTGGGCGTACTTGATACCCGCAACGCTATTCAAATGGCTTTGGAACGCGAACTTGATTTAGTTGAAGTTTCTCCAGTGGCCCAGCCGCCAGTTTGCAAAATTGTCGATTACGGACAATTACGTTACGAAGCTAACAAAAAGGAACGTAAGCATAAAGGTAAACAGAAGAAAACTGAAGTAAAAGGTATTCGTTTGTCGCTAACTATTAGTGATCACGATATCGAAGTGCGGGTTGGTCAAGCTACCAAATTCCTGGAAAAAGGTAATAAAGTTCAAATTGAACTGTTGCTCCGTGGTCGTCAAAAGATCCATCCAGAAATTGGCCGAGTCGTGGTAAACAAATTTATTGGTTTACTGACTACGGTAGCTGTGGTAGAATCCCCCATTAGTCAACAAGGTGGAAAGATTTCTGCAATTATCATGCCTAAAAAATAAGATTTAGTTAACGAGTGAGTTATGGCCAAAGGTAAATTAAAGACGATCAAAAGTATCAGCAAACGCGTACATGTTACGGGTGGAAAAAAGAGCAAACTAATTTTGCGCACACCCGGTCAAGATCATTTTAATGCGCGCGAACGTGGAAAAACTACCCGCAATAAAAGAAGTGACTTTGAAATCTCTAAAGTCTATCGTCGCACCATTAAAAGAGCAATTAATAAACAATAATCTAACGAATCGATAGGTATGCCTCGAGTCAAACGTGGAACAATGCATGTCAAGCGGCGCAAAAATTTATTAAAGCGCGCTAAAGGTTTTAAATGGGGTCGAAAAACTCGCATTCGCTTAGCTCGTACAGCTGTAACGCGCGCTGGTGTAAATGCTTTTCGCGGACGTAAACAAAAAAAACGTGACGCCAAAGCGAATTGGAACATCAGCATCAACGCTGGTGTACGACCACTTGGTCTTAATTACAGTGTGTTACGAGCAAAATTACGTGAAAAAAACATAACATTAGATCGCAAATCGCTCAGCACTTTAGCCAAGGATTATCCAAAAGTTTTAGAACAATTAGTCAAAAGCCTCTAAATAGTAGGCTGTGCGGATAAAGTCGTTCTTAAAAAAACTCTATCCGGAAGAACATATAGCCATCTGGGCATTTTGCCTGCTGGCTATTGTTTTTTTTATACTGCCCCAGCCTTTGCGGTGGTCCGACCCGGTTTTGAATAAAAGTTTAGTTTTACGCTTGGTCATGCCGATGTTTATTTATATGGTTACACTGTTGCTTTGGCGCACCGCTCGTTTAACCAAGACTACTACGCTCGGTTCAATGTTCTGGAAAACGGCTTGGCATAGTCTACGCGTTTGGGGATTATTT
>CAYYTZ010000061.1:0-4400 GCA_964474735.1 uncultured Gammaproteobacteria bacterium
CACCCGAACACCCAGCTTACCAACCTCTAGAGCAAAGTTTTTCGTAAAGCCCCATACACCATGTTTAGAGGCATCATAGGCCGCTAACCCAGCCATGCTTGGATGCAATGCATCGATCGAAGCGACATTCACAATATTACCTTTGCCTTGTTTCGCCATAATGTTACCAACTTCGCGACAGCACAGGAATGTGCCACGAAGATTAATGGCTTGAATTTTTTCCCAGGTGTTTAATTTCATACTTAAAACTGGAGCTTGCGGAAAAATTCCCGCGTCATTCACTAAAATATCAATACTCCCAAATTGTTTTTGTACGGCAGCTACCATTTGTTGTACATTGGTTTCATTACTGACATCGGTTTTTATAAACACGCATTGCGTTTTGCCGTTCAATGCGGCCGCTTTTTGTTCACCAACTGTACTATCAATATCGGCAATCACTACATTGGCCCCAGCTTCATGTAAGCGTTGCACAATGCCATAACCAATCCCCATGGCCCCGCCGGTAACAATGGCGGTTTTACCAGTTAGGTTAAATATTTCATTGATAGTTTTCATAGTTGTAGTAGATTAGTATTAAGCTCATATATTTTATCTCATTTTTAGCGGTCTGTATACTGGCGTTTATAGTAAACTAAGTAGGTCAATCAATAATTTAAGGGCAAAAATAATCAGCACACTAGCCGACATTAAATGCAGAACTTTAATCAAGCCAACTTTTCCTGATCGTTTACTTAACCAAGCCAGCAGAACCACAACCAAAAAACATGTAATGGCTCCGGCAAATAAACTGAACGCACCCAACATGGCCATAAATACAGAAATTCGTTCCTGAAATACACTGCCAGCCACTCCAATGTAATAGAATAGAGTTGGGACGTGCAGTAACACCAATAGGAAGCCGCTAAAGAAACCAAGCCGAATAGTTTTGGTGGCAGGCTCTGGTTTTATTTGGAGCCCAGCTTTCAACCCAGAAATTCCTAACCAAAACATATAGCTAAAACCGAATAATCCGATGACAATTTTAACAACCAGATAATTGGTGATAAATTCTCCCATGCCGTAGTAAGCCAGAAAAAGGTAAATCCCATCCATCACGGCGGCACCTAGAGCAACTTTAAGTCCGGCTTTGGCTTTACCTTGCAAGGTCGATAAAAATACTGTTGTTTGTACTGCGCCGGGTAAAGCGGCCGCAGTAAAACCGACAATGAATAAAGAAATAAATGTAGACATAGTGTAATAGGTTTGTCAGCACGAGCACTCACTGTTTAATTAGAATAGTATTTTTTCGCGCGGGGAACGGGGAAATAACACAACCTCTTCCATTTTCTTAATGCCAGTTAGATAGCGCAACAAACGTTGTAGTCCAAAGCCAGCCCCGGCAGTTTGTGGAATCAATTTTTCTTTAGCCAGTTCAAGATATATTTCGTAGTCGGCTGTATCCATGCGACGTTCTTTCATTTTACGGATAATTACTTCATAGTCATGTTCTCGCTCACCACCGCTTAAACCTTCTTCAAATCCCTCTGGATAGATCAAATCGTAGTTAATAAAGTGGCCCCGGGTAGTAGGATCCTCTTTATCGTAAAATTCACGATAAAGGCTTTCTATCCAAAATGGTGTTGTCATAGCCTTGCTCAATTCACTTTCATAATTTTCGCCATATTGTTTTATGAGGGTGGTAGTTGAAAAACGCGGGAAGGGGGTTTGGGGAGTTGGCAATTTTCTACCCAATATAACCAACTCAGCTTTGCACTTAGCTTTAACGGTGGTAATTATTTTAGTTAATAAATCCTCCATTAATAAATAGACGTCGGCCTTTTTGGCACCTTTCATTTCAAAATCGATCTGCTGAAATTCAAGCAAATGTCGATCTTTAGCCTCTCTGGATTTTTCTAATCGAACATTTGGAGAAATAATGAATATTTTATTTATATCACCCAAGAGGGCAATTTGTTTATGAAAAATCATACTCTTGGTTAGTTGAAGGGTTTGACCTTCGTAGTCCAAATAGGCCGGATGAACGCCATGAGCCAGCGGGTCAGTTATGGGAGCAGTGATCACTGGTGGCAACTCTGTAAAACCGCGCGCTCGAAAAAAGGTTTGTATTTCGTATAACACTAGCGATTGTATTTTAAGCACTGCAGTCATGGTTTTACTGGTGGTGTGATCGATAAGTTGTTTGGTAGCTTGTTTCATAAAGGTGATAATAATTAAAAAATCCAGCTACTAGCTGGATCATATTTTTGTTTATTTAGATTAGATTAAAATATGGCCAGCCGCTGGAAGTGGTTATTTTGATTATTATTTTGGCTGGTTAAGCGATATCTCATATAAATTTAGGGGCAGTATATACCCTAGGCTGGTTTTGTCAATATTTTGATAAACGGGTGTTTTGATAAACGGGCGCTTGGGAGTAGAATATACTTATGAATATAAAAATCGCTAAGACCACAAAAACCAAAACAAATCGGTGGACACTAGGTCTTGGTTTAGCCGCAATTTTCATTTTAGCTGGTTTAGGGTTAGGCTTTTCTTCGTCGGCTTTTGCCAGTGAACCAGTAGGGCAAGTTAAAGATGTAAAAGTAAAAGAAATTACCAATAACCAAGTTAAGTTGAAATGGGACCAAGTTGATCAAGCGGAAAAATATCAAATTCGAGTAACTCGCAAAGTTAACGGAGAATACAAGCTAGTAAAAAAAGTTAAAACAACCAAAACCAATAAAGTCGTTGATGAATTAAAAGCCAATCGGATTTATTATTTTAAGGTTCGTGCCTATAACAATGGTGCATATGGAGAATACTCCAGTAGAACATCAGCCGAAACCACTGTTGGCAAAGTGAAGGATGTAAATAGTACAGAAATAACTGATACCAGTATAGATTTACAATGGACGAGTGTTGACGGAGCAGAACAATATGAAGTTCGAGTAATGACACAAAATGGTGATACTTATGATCTATTGAAAAAAGAAGAAACTACAGCTACTAACCTAGAAATTAGTGATTTGTCCCCTGAACAAACATATTATTTTAGTGCTCGAGCGCAAAAAGGTGGTGTCTATGGACCGTATTCAGGAAGAATTTCTGTAACTACCCTAGCCGAACCGGAATTGGAATTTTGGAATGGAGGAACAACTTTACCGGGTTACGCTCGAGCGGCGGTTAGTGGCACTTTAAGTACGGAAAATTCTGCTGGTAGAACTGGATCTTATTACTTACCAGCGGGCTATAATACCGAAGCTAAGCCATTACTAGTTTTGTATCATGGTACTAATGGTGACGGTGCTCAGATATTAAATTGGTTTATCGCATACGCGGCGGCGAACGATTTTATTATTGTGGCACCAGATTCCAGAAAATCACCAAGCGGTGATTATATTTGGGAGGTCGGAGTAACTGAAGGAGAGCTGACGGAAGATTACACTCATACTTTAAATTGTATTAGTGAAGTTGATAATATTGCTGGAGTATCTTTTGATAGTGCCCATGTGATGACGGCGGGTTTTTCTGCTGGTGGTAGTTCGGCTCCATATATTTCTACTAACGATGGTCGTTTTACGCATTATGCTATTTTACACGGTGGGGTTTTTACCGGCGGGTTAGGGGATAATATTATTCCAGGTTGGTTATCTACCGGTGATACTGATACCTTAAGAACCACCGAAATGTACGAAGGTTATTATGACGAGCTGGAGGCAGCTGGCTTTACTGATTTAACCTATAATGTTTACACTGAGGGGCATGAAATAAACAGTGATGAACGGAGTGAATTAATTTATTGGTGGTTGTATTAATAAAAAGCATTAATAATAAACGATATGTCAATAATGGATAATTTTCGTAGAAGGCCAGCAGCAAATGAGATTGGTGCTCAATCAAGTGGTGAAACGTCAGCAGAGCGACTTAGTAGGAGATTGGCTACGGCGTCCAGTGAACGGCGTCCAGCTGGAACTAGTCCGGATGCAAGCTTGCGTATGCAGCAAAGGTTAGAGAATAGTCGACATTTAGAAATTGCCGCCACAAATTTTTCTAATAGCTTAAGTGCCATTGAGCGGCCAGATCAATATAAAGCGTTAATTAATATGACCATAAAATCGCTTGAACAATATCCAGAAGCGCAAGCCCAGTTTCGTCGTCGGCTTATTGAAGAAATTACTAAATATTATGGTCGCCATTCAGGTCAAGATAGATTTAGTAAAGGGAATGGAATGATCCGCCACAGTGAACATGTGGCGCATTTAAGTTTAGTACCAAATTTCCCGGTACAGTATTTAGATTCTCTCGGTGCAATTGCCAGTAAATTAAGCGAGCAAGAGTCCCGTAGTCGAGGTTCAGCAGCAGTAGCGTAATTAATAAAAATAATACCGAAGTCGTCAACAATTTTTCGCCTGATCCGG
>CAYYTZ010000061.1:4410-7260 GCA_964474735.1 uncultured Gammaproteobacteria bacterium
AATTAATAAAAATAATACCTGTGAGGGCGACTCACAGGTATTGTAGTTTGAATTGTTAGCCTATTGAATGCTATTTAGATCAAAGTCGGCGGCATTAGTCCGATCTTTATCATCAGGACGATTCATGCCATTCCGTCGATGCATTCCACCCGGTCCTAGTGGTAAATATTTTTCCGAAATGGAATTTTCAATAGCCCAAGCTTTTAGTTCGTCTGCAGTTTTCTTCATCTCGGCATGCCGTTCAGCCGGGTCGGTTTGTTCAATGGTAGCCTTATCTGGTTTAGCAGCTGCTAGTTCGTCACGTTTAGCTACCAACAAGTCAGCTTGGGCTTGTGTTAGATCACCAGCCGTGACTGCTTCATTTAGCCGATCAATATATGCTTGCGCCCGTTCAGCCTCCATAATACTATGTTGTTCATCAAATACCGCTTGGACATCCACTTTATTAAGATTGAATTTTGTTGAAATTGCCGATACAAGTTGGTTCATCGGACCTTCAGAAGTAGTTTGAGTCGTAGCAGCATAACTAACTCCAGCACCAGCTGCTGCCAATACCCCGGCTAGACTTAACACAGGTATCAGGGTTGATTTTTTCATAACTTTTTTTGTAAATTATTAATGTGTGATCGATCACATTAACTAGTTTAGGCCAGTACGTGTGAAGCCAATGTGAAGCCCTGTGGATTACTATTTGCCCTAAATATAATTCACCCTGACTTCACTTAGATATGGTACACTGGCGTTATGCGTATTTGCATTATTGAAGATGAAATGGCCATCATTACACCGTTGAAGCGGATGCTGGAGCGCGCCGGTTTTGCCGTGGATTATGCAGTTGATGGACAAACCGGTTTGGCTTTGGTACGGCATAATCAATATGATTGCATTTTATTGGATCTAAATTTACCAGTGATTGATGGTTTGACTTTGATACAAAAATTGCGCAGCGACCAAGTAGTTACGCCAGTTATTATGTTAACGGCCCGCAGTCAAGTTTACGATAAACTGGAAGGTTTCACCCATGGAGCGGATGATTACGTGACTAAACCATTTCATCTGGAAGAATTATTAGCGCGAATTCGAGCTGTAATTAAACGAGCCAGCAGTAATCAAACTAACCAGTTGCGGTTTGCGCAATATACTTTGTATCCGGAAAAAAATATCATAGAAAATATGAGTAGCACTAATAAAAAAGAAATTATCCTTACTTCAAAAGAAACCAGTATTCTGGAATATTTATTACGACATCCCGATCATGTTATTTCGGCGGAAGAGTTGCTGGAACATGTCTGGGATCAGGAAGTAAATTTATTTACCGATACCGTAAAAACTCATATCAAAACTTTGCGGCAAAAAATCGATCCAAAAAAACAACTTATTCTGACAATTCGTGGCAAAGGGTATAAGGTAAAGAGCCTATGAAACTTTCTGTTCGGATGAAATTAACGTTGTGGTACTCAGCTATTTTAATTGTGACATCATTAACCTATATTGTGGTCACCAATTGGGTTGTCACAGATCAATTTAGAAAAGGTCCACCGGATATGGATGATCTTATTCAGGAAGCGCAGTCAGAAATGTCTGACGAATACAGTATCTCTGGTGTTGAACAAAATTATATACCCATGCGTCAGATAATTAATAATATACGGGAGCGTGATTTAGAGAAGATTCGTTTGGCCTCAGTGGGAATATTTTTCGTTCTAATGGGACTGTCATTTGTTGGCGGTTATATTATTGCCGGTCGTACTTTGCAACCACTCTACGATTCATTGCAAGCGCAGAAACAGTTTATTGCTAATGCGTCACACGAACTTAAAACTCCGCTCACAATTGTACAAACTAATTTGGAAGCGGCTGAACACGAGATGGCTGCGGCCGATGGTTCGCCAGCCGAGTATATTCAGCAGGCTCTTAATTCAACCGTCTTCATGAACCAACTGATTGAAGATTTGTTAGTCTTGGTTTTACCGCCAGATCAAGTAATCTTTCAGGCCGTAGATTTATCCGCTGTTGTGTCACAGGCAACAAACCGTCTACAAACCTTAGCCAAACAATCCGGTAAAGCGATTAACGTACAACTCCCAACTAATATTAATAGCGGCGACTTGGCGATTCAGGGAAATATAACTTTACTAGAACGCGCTGTTATGAATTGTGTGGAGAACGCTATTCGGTATGCTAAACATAATATTACCGTTACACTGGTTAAAGTATCAAGCCACAATATTATTACTATTCAAGATGATGGAATCGGAATACCGGCTGAGGCAGTCTCTAAAGTAACTAATAGATTTTTTCGAGTAGATCAAGCTCGGTCACGAACTTCGGGCGGAACCGGTTTAGGTTTAGCTATCACTAAAACCATCATGGAACGTCACCATAGTCAGTTGAATATCACATCTCAAGCCGGAGCTGGGACCACGGTTACTTTAACGTTGTAACATTTGCGCATCACGACCACGCGCTTCCGCTAAACTGGTATAACCATCGCGCGCCAGTAATCGTTCTAAACCTGTATGAATTTGGCTAATCACTTGGGGGCCTTGAAAAATCATGCCAGTCACCAACTGTAACAAATGAGCGCCTAAACGAATTTTACGGTAGGCATCTTCGGCTGAAAAAATCCCACCACAACCCACAATGATAAATTCGTCTTTAGTTTCGCGGTATAGTTGGGCAATTAATTTATCGGCCAAGGGTTCAACAACTTTTCCACTTAAACCACCTTGGGCCGGCACAACTGTTTCCTTAATAGTTGATAGATTGCGTTGTTTGGTTAAGTTAGAACAAATTAATCCGGTAATTTTGTATTGGCGCGCCACTACCACCAAAGCTCGAAGTTCATCT
>CAYYTZ010000062.1:0-3223 GCA_964474735.1 uncultured Gammaproteobacteria bacterium
CTAAAGTTGGTGGTGTAGTAATGTGATGAGTCATGGTAATTTTAAGGTTACGCGGCGCATACTCCAACACCCAATTGACACTCCCACGAACCAAGAGGCGGGATGGACATAACGCGCTGTAAATTTAACACCCAGAGCGGTAGTTTTGCCGCCTACACCCATTGGGCCAATATCTAAGGCATTGATTTTTTTGAGTACCCGGCGTTCAAATGCAGCCAATCTTGGTCCTTTATTATGCTCGGCCAAAGTCATTAAATGTCGATTTTTTGCCCGATAACTGGCTTCTTCCATATTACCACAAACCGCTGCACCTATTATATATGGTGGACATCCCCGGCCCTGTGCTTTAATAACGGCATCTAGAATACATTTTTCGATACCGTCAAAATCACGCTCGGCGGCAATGCTGCGATCCGGCAACTGGTAAACCCGCGAAACATTTTCTGAACCGCCGCCTTTTAATAAAATCCTAATTTGTGATTGATCTTTGGTTTCTTTAAAATATATTACCGGATAATTACCAATCACCTTGCCACGAACTAAATCGTAAGCGTTGGCGCGCAACGGCACAACTTCGGTGGCGATTGCTGTGGCATCTTTAATAATTCGCTTCAATTCCAATTGGGTATATTTAGCACTTTGATATTTAACATAAAGTAATGGAATACCTGTATCCTGACACAACGGTCTGGTTTCCTGGTGAGCCATTTCAATATTTTTTAGCATGGTGCTGAGCACATGTTTGGCGCGTGGATTGGTTTCGCGGCGTAAGGCAGATTTTAAACTGGTAGTAACGTCACTAGGCAATTCAGTTACAGCCACCCGAAATGCTTCAACTATCGCGTCGGAAATGGCCTGGCGCGACGCCTGACCAGTAAGCGTCAAAATGTTACCATTTTTCTTTAGCATAGTTAAAGTTTATTCCGTAAACCGTTTAACCAGGGCTCCGCTAAGGCTCCCACTGGCTCATCAATAATTATTGTATCACCTTGATTAACATAAAACATTTCATCACCCCGAATTGAACCGATTTGGTATAAGTCCACACCATATTCTTGAGCGTGCCGCTGAACAGCAGTTAAAAGTTGCGGGTCGATTTCACAAATAAACCCACCGGTTTCTGAAAATAATTTTTGGGTAACGGTTAATTTCATATCGGGAATTTTTGCTAAATCAATATCGATACCAGTGCGTAAATCTCCCCGACCACCAAAACACATCTCGGCCAGGGTGACAAGCATACCACCGTCACTAATATCATGACAAGTAGAAATCAAATTCTGTTGAATCATATCTACCATAAACGCAACTTCTTTAGCTGCTTGGGCAAAATCTGGTTTTGGAACATTGGCACCATACATTCCAAATAAATCATAAAGAACCGAACCGCCAAGTTCATTCTTGCGCGCACCAATTAAACAAATAGCATTCCCCGGTTGAATAAAATCTGGAGTAACGGCGGAAGCCACATCAGCCAAACGACCAAAGCAGCCAACAATGGCCGATGGATTAATCGCTTGATTATCTGACTGATTATAAAGCGACACATTACCAGAAACAATTGGCACCGGTGAACCGTAATCTTTTACGATTACCGCTTTGGCCGCTTCCGCCACGCCGCGGACTCCTTCGACAAATTCCCACATCTGTTCTGGTTTTTCTGGATTTCCATAATTCAAACAATCAGTTAAGCACCATGGAGTTGCCCCAACTGACGCTACATTACGGATTGCTTCGATGACTGCGTTAGCACCCTGCCAATAGGGTGAAATTTTTCCATAACGTGGATTACCGTCAACACTTAAAGCGATACCAACGGCAGAACCTGCTTCAATAAATGGAGCAATCACCCCAGCGTCGGCCAGACCAGCTTCTATTTCCACTAAACCTTGCACATTTTTATCGTAATGTTCATAGACAGTTTTTTTGCAGGCTATACTGGGGTGAGCCATCATAGCTAAAGCTGTATCTTCAATATTTTTTACGTCTGTCCAGTCTGGCTCACTGCCGGTATAAGACATGGGACGAAGCGCGCGCTCACACTGCAAACCAGCCGTCAGATCACTAGGTTTAACATCAACTAATTTTTCACCTTTATAGTACACTTGATAATTTCCAGACTGCACTGCACCAATTACTGTCGCTCGTGCCCCAGCCGATACATTCGGCAAATCCCAAGTTTCATTATAATGCTTCAAAATTACTTCCGTCGCTTTTGGTGAAGCTACCCACATAAACCGTTCTTGCGTTTCTGCCATTAATATCACGGCCGGCGTAAGATTAGCTATAGCCACATGAGCTTGATTAAGTTCAATGCGTGCGCCGTAACCACCGGCTTCGGCTAATTCAATGGAAGCGCATAAAATACCGCCAGCGCCTAAATCTTTAAAACCGACTTCTGACATTAAATTCTGTTCTTGCAGTACGCGAAATAAATCGTAGGTCGCTGTTAAAAGGTGGCGTTCCAAAAAAGCATTTGGTTCTTGCACGGCACCTTTATTTACGACCGGATCATTTGTATTAAGTTCGGTCGAAGCAAAAGCCGCTCCGCCGAAACCGCTGTTATCAGTTGGTTTACCCAACAAAATAAAATTGTATCCCTCAGCTCCTTTAGGTGCCCGCGAATGAATAATGGCAGTTTGTTCAATCGTGCCCATGGCCACCACATTCACCAGACAATTGGCATTAAACGACTCACTAAAATAGGTGTCGCCCGCTAAATTTGGTATACCCAGCGGATTACCATACCCACCAATGCCATCAATAACGCCATTCGCAATCCACTTTGTCCGGTTTTCATTAATATCACCAAAACGCAAAGGGTCAGCCACTGCTACAACTTGTGCGCCCATACAGACGATATCACGCACTAACCCGCCAACACCCGTAGCGGCACCTTCATACGGCACCACTTGAGCCGGATGATTATGAGACTCATGTCCTACAACAATGCAATAATTTTTGTCACCCATTTTATCTACCCACACCACACCGGCATCTTCGCCCGGCTCAACTACTACGTGGCTACCGGCTGTATGAAACATTTTTAAATATTTTTTACTGGAACGATACGAGGCATGTTCACTGCCTTCAATACCAAAAGCCATCAATTCCGTTACGGTGGGTGCTCGTTTTAATATGGCTTTTTCTATCGTCTTGGCCTCTTCAACCGTTAGTCCAATTTTATATTTTGTCAGCAGTTCGCGAATGGCCTTTTCGGAGA
>CAYYTZ010000062.1:3251-7168 GCA_964474735.1 uncultured Gammaproteobacteria bacterium
TTTCGGAGAGTTGAGACAAATTAATTGTGGGCTCGGTCATGGCGCTATTGTGAGTTAAGGAATTTTAATTGTTGATTTACGCTCAGCTCCAACCGATAATAAAGCGAATGGCGTATTAACTTGTTGGGAAATAAATTGAATGTAGTCCTTCATTTTTGATGGGATGGCTTTATAGCCTTTAGAAATGATTGCCGCAAAATCATGGTCGGTTAAATTTTTCCAACCCGGCAATTCTTTATAGACCGGGCGACAATGGCGACTTATCTCCAAATCGGCCGGCAATTCGGTAATGAAAGAAGATTTATATTTATATTTTACAGCCACCGGGATAGTTTTTAACCCACCCAGGACATCAATTTTGGTCATAGCTAAATGGGTAAAGCCATTAATCCGACAAGCATAGCGCAGCTGCACTAAATCTACCCAACCGCAGCGCCGTGGTCGGCCGGTAGTTGTACCATATTCCTGACCGCGTTCACGTAAATAATCTCCGGCTTGCCCTTTGGCTTCAGTGGGCACCGGACCGGAACCAACGCGCGACAAATAAGCTTTCACTACACCTATTATAACGTCAATTTTAGTGGGGCCAACACCAATACCAGGACAAACTGCGCCGGCAATAGTATTAGAAGAAGTGGTATGGGGGTAAGCACCATGATCATTATCTAACAACGCACCTTGAGCGCCTTCAAATAAAATACGCTTGCCTTTATCAAGGGCTTGGTTGATTTCTAATGACACATCGCCAATGTATGGCTTCAATCGTTGCCCATAACCATAATAAGTTTTAAAAATCGCTTCTTTGTTTAAAGTGATACGTTGGTGATAAAGTTTCTGTAAAGTATTTTTTTTGAGATCAAATAATTGATTAAACTTTTCGCGGAAAATTTTCTTGTTTAATAAATCCACCATGCGAATACCGCAACGTTCGGCTTTATCGGCATAGGCCGGCCCAATGCCACGACGAGTTGTCCCGGCACCCAGCACTCCTTTATATTCATCAATCATGCCGTCCATAATAATATGGAATGGAAAAATTACATGAGCGCGTTCCGAAATAAGTAAATTCAGTTTGTAACCTTTATTTTCAAAATTATCCAGTTCGGAAATTAATACTTCCGGATCAATCACCATGCCGTTACCCATAACAATGCGCTTATTTGGATACAACACGCCAGACGGCAATAAATGCAGTTTGTGCACCACGCCATCAACCACCACCGTATGACCAGCGTTATTGCCACCCTGAAAACGCACTACGTAATCTACGGTTGGCGCTAAATAATCAATCACCTTTCCTTTACCTTCATCACCCCATTGCGCTCCCACGATTATATAAGTTTTGGCACGTTTTATCATAACTGTACTTTATTGTGTTAAAATCTTTTTAGCGCATTTAACGGTGTTCTCAATCAGCTTAGCCACGGTTAACGGACCCACGCCACCGGGAGTGGGAGTAACTAATTTTGCTTTTTTTGCAACACTGGGAAAATCAATATCGCCAGATATTTTTTTGCCAATAAATGAAACTCCAGCATCAACTACTACCACACCTGGTTTCACCATACTGCCTGTCAGTAAACCAGGTTTGCCAACTCCAGTAATAATGATATCAGCGTTTTTAGTGAAAGCGGACAAATTGCGTGTAGCCTGATTTAATATCGAAACTGTGGCCTGTTCGTACATTAACATATTCACAAGTGGTCGGCCAACCAATGCGCCAGCCCCAATCACAACTACATTTACTCCAACTAACGGCACTTTATGATATTTAAGAATAGAAATAATAGCACCTGGTGTTGGTGGTTCTATCCAATAACTGCCGGTAATTAATTTACCTAAGTTGGTTTGCGTTAAACAATCAACGTCTAGGCGCGACAAAACGGCTTCCAGTACTTTACCGGTATTGATGTGGCGCGGTAATGGCAGTTGAACAATTAAGCCGGTTAATTTATTATACGGCTGTTGCAAACTACGCAATTCGTTTAAAAGGCCTTGGGTTGTTGTGTTGGCCGGTAAATGAATCAACACAAAATCGACGCCAATGTGGGCGGCTGCTTCGCCTTTTTTACGTACATAAGTTAAAGATGGTTTGTTGTTGCCAACCAAGACCACCGCCAATTTAGGTGTAACACCACGCCGCTGCAGAGTTGGTATTTCCTTCTGCAAACGCTGATAAATCGCTTTGGCAATAGTATGTCCTTGGACGAGTGTTGTCATATGGATTGAAAAATCCCCGTAGTTACGGGGACTAGGTATCCTCATTGATATATAGCATGGCACGTTGTCAGGCGTCAAGTTCGGTGCAGCGGCAATTTAACGGTAAATAATGCCCCTTTATTACTACCCTGACTTTGGGCGGTAATTGTTCCACCATGTTCTTCTACAATCCTTTTCACAATAAATAAACCCAGCCCGGAACCATTTGGTTGAGCTGATTTAGCTGCGGCAGTGCGGCCAAATTTTGTAAACATTTTCTTTTCATCTTCTTTAGTGAAACCTATACCATCGTCTTGCACGCAGAATGTGATAACATTATTTTCCAATTTCAACTTAGCCACCACTGTTCCGGCCGTCGGTGAATATCGTTCGGCATTATCTAGTAAATTTAAAAAGACTTGTTGTAAATAATTTTCATGCATCAAAATTTGTGGTAATGGGATGGTAGGCTTCTCATAATCCAGTTTAACACCTTTCTTGATGAAATTTGGACGCAACGTCTCGATTGATTGTTCTACTAATTTAGTAACGTCGCCCAAAACAGTTTCGCCGGTCAGGCCTTGTTCTAGTTCGGCGGCGCGCAACAAATCATTAACTACCATACCTAATCGCTCAACTGCCGTTAAAACATTGCGCTGCAAACTCTTACGTTCCTCGGGTGTGGCATTATCATAATCGCCTTCGTAATCCATTGTCAGCAAACCACGAATCGCGGTAAGTGGCGTACGCAGTTGGTGTGAAGCGGCGTGAATAAAGTCGGTTTTAATATTGAGTAGCTCTTGCAATTCAGCATTAACTTGTTGCAATTCCTCATTTACTATGCGTAAAGCTTCTTTAGCTCGAATGGCTTCATAGACACTCTTTAACATTTGTTGGGCAATGAAAATAAAAACCAACAAAATAATAAAACGAATACCCAACTCAAATGTACTACTAGAACGCAATAATTCAACCACTATCACTAAGCCCAACGCAATGGTAAAAATTTCAGTGGCTAAAATTCGCAAATCAAATAAACCGTGTTTAATTATGGCATACGCCATGAGCACAATCAGCACCAGGGCAAAATCTGGACCCAACCAAACTAGACGATAATCTCCAATGATTGGTAAAAGCAAATTACATATCATGCCAAAAAAAGTGGAGATGCTTACTCCAATCAAAATTAAACTGATCTGGCGTCGTTCTATGTTTTGAGCCTGTCGCCGCTTGACCCACAACCGTACCATGCCGCCAACCAGAAAAATACCTAAACTAATCCCATAAAAATATAAGCCCAGACCGGTAATAATGCGGCCAGTGGGATCATACACAACATCGCGCAACGTCACGCCCGGAATCCCGATAATAAAACCCCAAATTATTCCATAGATCCAAAGTAGCCGCGTTAATTTTTTTTGCTTAGGAATGGTGAGTGGATATGGAAAATTTGCACTAAAACTATAAAATGGCAAAGTGATAAGAATCCCAGTAAAATAACTGGCTAGCGCTGCAACGATACCAATTGTATGATTAGTCGTTACCTGAAATAATGCATTAGTTAGTGCCCATAATGAAATGCCAACAGTAAAGACCGCAAAAGCCAGGGTGGCGGGATTTTTGCGTTGCCGTAAATAAATAATCAGGCCAATGACAATAATTGTCAGAGCAACCACGATCAGTAATGAGGTCTTTAGATCAAGCATACCTATTACTAT
>CAYYTZ010000063.1:0-6974 GCA_964474735.1 uncultured Gammaproteobacteria bacterium
CGTACCAACGTCGCTCCTCACCCACTGTCCTATCACGATATCCACATAAAATTTTTTCGATGTCGTAATAGGTAGTGTTGCAAAAAAAATCATGCTATACTTCAAGCGCTGTATAGGAGCGTCCACGCACAAACGCACAATAAAGTGCGCGGGCTGAGAAGAATCCTTATACACCTGATCTGGATAATGCCAGCGAAGGGAATGCGGCCAAAGCTTTTTGGCTTAGCTAGTATTCCCACCAACATGGGAATTTTTTAATTCTTTTTAATATCACTATGCAACGTATCATAAAATCTAGTTTGATTGCTGCCGTATTACTTACCTTAATTGGTTGCAGCACCAGCACAAATTCTAATCAAGCTACCACCAACTCAACCCCAACCAAACCCACTACTTTAACCGTCTACACTTACGAAAGTTTAACGGCCGATTATGGTTTGTTGCCGCTCATTACAAAACAATTTGAGACCGATCACAATATAAAGATTGAATTGGTCAGTTTTCCAGATACCGGCGCCATGTTGAATCAATTAATTGCCGAGAAATCTGCTCCTAAGGCCGATGTTGTATTGGGCTTAGACAATATTAATTTTGTTGATGCCACTACTTACGATCTGCTCCAACCATACAAACCAGCTCGCGCAACAGAACTCGCGCCGGATTTATGGTTTGACGACGCGTATACCATGACGCCGTTTGATTATGGTTATGTGGGTTTTGTCTATGATACAAAACAAATACAATTTGATGAACCAATTAGTCTAGCTACTCTAGCCACCGATCCGGCTTATCAAGATAAAATTATTTTAGAACAACCAGGTTTATCTTCGCCCGGTACGCAGTTCTTAGTTTGGTTACAGGCGGCTTTTGCAGATAATGCTACCGACACGGTTAATAATTTCTCCAACCAGGTTCTAACAGTGGCTCCAGATTGGAATACCGCTTACTACACCATGTTTTTAAATGGTGAAGCACCAATTGTGTTAAGTTATTTAACCAGTCCGGCGTACCATATCGATCAAGAGCAATCCACTCAGTACGCCGCTATTCCAATTAGCGAAGGTTATCTACGCCAAGTTGAAGGTGTGGCCGTAGTTAAAGGCAGCGCCGCTCAAACTACCGCCCAAGCTTTCATCGACTATCTGTTAACTGATGACGTCCAAAATCAAATTCCACGCACTCAATGGATGTGGCCTGTGCTCGGCGACAAAAACACTTGGCCAGCGGCGTTTAACCAGATTATAACACCCACCGCCGAGCAAATTTTGACGGTACCGCCAGCCACACTCAAAACCAATTATCCAACTTGGTTAACCGAATGGAATACGGCCTTTGGCACACTCTAACGCAAGCAGCCGTACTTAACCGTCTGTGGTTTACCGTCTGGCAAAGCAGCCTAACGGTTGTAATTGCGCTGGCCGTTGGTGGCAGCTTGGCGATATTAGAACGTTGGCTGCACCAAACCACGCCCCGCTGGTTCGTTGGGCTGTGTTCCTTAATTGTTTTTCTACCGCCGATTATTGTAACCACCAGCTTCATAATTACCTATGGTCAAGCTGGCATTCTTAACGCTGGGCTAACACAACTTGGTTTAACCCCAATCCACTTACTGTATACAAAAGCTGCCGTATTGCTGGCGCACAGCTACTATAACATTCCACTGGCTTTTATTGTTTTGCGAACCGCTCTAGCCGCCGTGCCCACTAAATTAGAAGACAGCTCAGCAATTATAGGTGCCAGCCGATGGCAAAAATGGACACTAGTCTACTGGCCGTATCTACGCTTGCCATTACTGGGTGTCAGCGCTTTAATATTTCTGTACTGTTTCACCAGCTTTATTGTGCCGTTACAATTAGGTGGTCACCAAGCTCAAACGTTGGAAGTCTGGTTGTATCAAGAAATCTATTTGTATCATCGCTATGTTAGTGCGGCTTGGATAGCGGGCACACAATTCTTTATCTTGGCCGGAGGTGTGGCGCTGCTGTTGTGGGCACAACCAAAAATATTGTCGCTGAATCAGCCCCACGCAACAAACTCGACCAGCTCGACCAGTGCAAACTTCGCTATTAAAATATGTCGTCTCGGGCTGGCCAGCTTTCTGACATTGCCCATCACAATGCTGCTACTTCATTCGGTTCAACAGTTTTTTGCCGACCAATTAAATATCTTAGCCCAAACTCAGTTTTTTGCCGGACTCGGCCGTAGCTTAGTAATAGCGGCTTGTGCTCTTACCATTACTATTGTATCAGTTTGGAGCGTACGTTTATCTGGCACAATTGGTTTGGCGCTGGTTGCACTTTCTCCCATTACTCTCGCCTTTGTTTGGTTATTTACTTTTGGCAAAGGCTATATCAGCTTAATTGGAGCATTTATTATTGCCCTGGTGCCTGTTGTTAGTATAATTTTCCAAACCGTTAAAGCGCGCCAACCCCGTTTTCTGACGACCACGGCGCGCCTGTTAGGTGCATCACTTTGGCAACAACGTTTATTGGAATGGCAATTAACCAAACCAGCCCTGCGCCGTTGCCTAGCCATCGGCAGTATTATTGTCATTGGCGATGCAACCATCAGCTCAATGCTTGCAAAAACTGATCAACCATTGGCCATGCCGGTGGTGCTACAACTTATCTCCAGCTATCGCTTTGGCTTGGGCAGTTTGGCTTTGCTACTGCTCTTGCTGCTATTTTTTCTTATTATTAATCTTGTCTATGCTCACGATCACACAGCTTAGCTTAACACTTAACCACCAAACAATTTTGCAAGATGTTTCTTTGCAAATTGGGTCCGGTAGTATCACCAGTCTGGTTGGCCCTTCCGGTGCCGGAAAAAGCAGCTTATTACGCTGCATAGCTGGTCTAGAAACCTATACCGGAACAATTAGCCTTAATCAGAAACCTTTGGACGCGGTACCAACCGCTCAGCGTGGTTTAGGTTACGTTGAACAAGATAACACTTTATTCCCCCACCTTTCTGTAGAAAAAAATATTGCTTATCCATTGCGAGTGCGTCGTCAGCCGATCACAAAAATTAATCGGGCCGTTTCCGATATTATGCTGCAATTGCATCTCGCTAAATTAGCTAAACGCTATCCACATCAACTAAGTGGAGGCGAACAGCGACGAGTAATGCTAGCTCGTACGCTAATTTATCAACCAACCATTGTTCTATTTGATGAACCGTTTGCCGGGGTTGATGCTTTATTGCGCGTCGAATTAGTACACTTACTTAAAACCCTCATGGCTCAACGACGAATTCCACTTATTTACGTTACTCACGATTTAGCTGAAGCGGAATTTCTCTCAAATTCAGTAATAGTTTTGCGCGACGGAAAAGTCGAAACACATCAGACCTGGCCAGAAATAAAAAAAGTAACCAATCCATGGTTACAAACTTTTTTAAACCAACGTTTTTAACCGGATTTCTAGCTCCAAGTGTCAACGGCGGCCAACAAACCGATAATGGTTGTAATAACTAAGGTACCAAGGGTTAAAAAAATCGAAACCACACCAAGCCACTTTCCTTTTGGATCCTTGACCAAGTTAAAGCCGCTCAAAACAATACAAACAATACCCAGCATCCAGCCAAAACCAGATAACACTAGATACATTACCGTGGCCGACTCATCATTATATGAAGAACAGGTAGAGGCCATGACGACAGCCACAACAAAAGCCATTATTTGATGAATAATCAACCACAGCGTAAACACCGCGGCCAAAATACCAAATTTACGATATGTCACTTGAGGATTCATAGATAGTAGTATAACATATCGTCATGCCAAAAGAAACTGTTCAAACCTTACGCCAACAAATACAGCTTTTGCAACGGATCACCGAAACTATCAGTTATAATTTAATTTTAGATGCCGTTTTAGAGCAAGTAGTGGCTCTAGTTTCTGATACGATGAAAGTTGATTCGTGTTTAATATATTTAGCCGAAGATAATCATCTCATTTTAAAAGCATCAAAAATCCCCCACCCCAAAATGATTAATAAAGTAGCCATGCAATTTGGCGAAGGAATTACCGGTTGGGTGGCCGAACAACGTAAATTTGTCTCCCTTAATGAAAAGGCTTACGAAGATAACCGATTTAAATTTATCTCAGATCTGGATTCGGATGTTGCTACTAGACGCTGGCAAGCTTTCATCTCTGTACCAATTATTTTTAATGATGAAATCGTTGGAGTAATTAATGTACAGCATCGTAAAAAGAAAATTCATTCCCCCCAAGACGTTGCCTTATTAACCACCATTGCAGCGCAAGTTGGTGGTGCCATTTATAATGCCAAACTTATTTCTGAAACACGCACCCTTAAAGAAGCGCTCGAAACTAGAAAATTCGTAGAAAAAGCCAAGGGGCTCTTAATGAAACAGCAGCAGATCAGCGAGGAGGCCGCTTATGAATTAATTCGAAAAAAATCCATGGATACTAAAAAAACCATGAAAGAAGTGGCTCAGGCAATTATTATGACTTTCTCACTATTATAGGTCATCCACCAACTTTATCCACAGTTTGACAGTATTTTTTAGAGCGCTATACTCCTTTTGTACAACGACGTACACTCCAGACAATGTAGTCTTCTCTCCCGTGTGTGCGGGACAGAAGATTTTTTAATAATTTATTCGCTCCCCCTATGAGTGCAGCAGAAATAATGGCTAAAGTTAAAGCCGAAGGTGTTACTATGATCGGTTTTTGGTTTACCGATGTCCTCGGTCAACTTAAAGGAATTACTTTTCCGGTTGGTAAACTGGCGGTGTATTTGGAGGAAGGCGCCTTCTTCGACGGTTCATCGATTGACGGTTTTGCCCGCATCGAAGAAAGTGATTTAGTGTTAAAACCGGTTTTAGACTCGTTCGCCATTATCCCAATTCAAGCTGATGTTCATAAAATTGCTCGATTCATGTGTAATGTCTATGATGCCAAAGGAAACCCTTATCACAGTGACCCACGTAACGTGTTAGCTCGTAACGTTGGCTATGCTAAACGTCAAGGCTTTGACTATTTTGTTGGCCCGGAGTTAGAATATTTCTATTTTAAAAACAACTTCACCACAGAAGGATTAGATAAAGCTGGGTACTTTGATCAAAATAGTTTAGAGCAAGGTACGGTTCTGCGGGAACGATCCGTCGAAGCCTTGGAAAAGCTTGGATATAGAATAGAGCGTGGTCACCACGAATGTGCGCCGTCGCAGCAGGAAATCAACATGCAATACAGCGATTCCTTAACTATGGGTGATATCGTAATGACTTATAAATATGTGGTCAAAGAAATCGCCCGTGTTGGCGGTGCCTATGCCTCTTTTATGCCTAAACCATTATTTGGTCAAAATGGTAGTGGTATGCACGTACACCAAAGTCTTTGGAAAAATGGTGCAAATATTTTTCACGATAACAATGATGAATATGGGTTATCAACCATCGCTAAAGCTTATACTGCCGGCATTCTAAAACACATGCCAGAAATTGTGTTAGTTACTAATCAATATGTTAACTCATATAAACGTTTAATCCCTGGCTTTGAAGCGCCCGCCTACCTAGCTTGGGGTAGACGAAACCGCTCGGCTTTAGTTCGTATCCCTCTAACGCGTGGCGAGGCTAGTGCTACTCGGATAGAATTGCGCTGCCCAGACCCTGCCGCTAATCCATATCTAACTTTCGCGGTTATGTTACGGGCCGGCCTAAAAGGCATAGAAAATAACTATCAACTTGCTCCGGCCATTGAAGCCGACATTTTTGAAATGTCCGATGACGATATGAAAAAGTCGGGAATTTATGCTCTACCTGGCAACTTAAAAGAAGCCATAAATTTAGCTAAAGATAGCCCTTTACTTAAAGAAACCTTAGGTGAAAAAGTCCACGCTAAACTGATAGAGAATAAAATTATTGAGTGGAATAATTATCGTAGCCAAGTGCACCAGTACGAAATTGACACCTACTTGCCAATGCTATAACTGCGTTAACTACGTCGCCAGTGTCCTCTCACTTAACGTATAACTAAGTCGTTCGAGAACACCGGTCGATGTGTTTAGTTGCTGCAAATTTAAATGCTAAATTAAGTGTTTGTTCGCTTCTTTTTTTGCGGCGGTAATGGCTTCACGCATTTCTGCCAACATAGCCTCAACTACACCGTCTTCTATGCCATGTATTTCAGCAATCATGCCAAAAGTGTCAAAAGCTTGAGCGGGACACATCACACAGGCCACCTGTTCACCAAAATGTTTCAACATAATTTCCTGGGCTTCTGGATAATCCATTAACACTTCGCCAATTATTGTGTCTCTGGTTATTTCCATAGATTGGGCCGCACAGCCAAACGATTATTTGCGGTGGCTAACTGCGGCAAATATTTCCAAACAGTCAATACACTAACAGACACAGCCGGCACAATAAATAAATTACCTAAAAGTTGATTGTGTAAAAATGGCAAGGCATTAATATAAGATAACAGCAAACCAGCCAAGGTGTGCGGATACAAACCACCAATGTGCCAAACTCCAAAATTCGTCCACGCATAAAAAAACAATGTGCCAAACACGCCTAAACCGGTATTGCGTAACGTGTTTGACCAAACTTGTGTTTTGGCTTGATCTCTTCTACCTAAAGCGCTGGCACTGCCAATAATCAGCCAGGCACTCCAGGTGTAAAGTAAGATAGCCGTATTACCAATTATCATATCCGAGCCAATCACCGAAAACAGGCTTACTACTACGCCCCAGCGCCAACCCAGCACAGTTCCAGCCAGAATCGAAACCACCATTAATGTTTCAATGTTTGGGTACGCCAGTAACGCCATCCGACCGGCGATGCCTAGCACTATTAATAAAGCTGCCAATGATATATTTTTCTTCGTCATAGAGTATGAGTTTAACATATAGCTATAAATTTTGTCACTCTCGAATAGACGACGGGTATATTCAGAACAAACACTACGAGAGCGAACCGTAGTCGCGCGCAGCCCAGAGTGACTCAGG
>CAYYTZ010000064.1:0-6961 GCA_964474735.1 uncultured Gammaproteobacteria bacterium
AGGCGGATTTACCACCGCCACTTGCGCTAACACATCATCAAAAATCGGATTCGTTTCTACTGTGCCATGCGCTTGATTATCTGATAAAGCTATATAATAATAATCATCCCCTAAATCATACCACAGGCCAAGGGTAAATTCAGTGACACCGACTGGCGCGGCGAGTTCAGCGGTAAATGAATTTTTTTCTCGATTAATAAAGGTAGCGCTCACACCGGTAAAATCAACCGCATCCGGGTCAACATTTTCAAATTCAAGTGTAACGATGGCTGTTGTTTCGGCATCATTGGTTAGACTCGCTTGGCAGGTTGGTTTTGCAACATGCAAGGTAGTAGCATCATGCAAAAAACAACCATCAAGCGGTGTAACTGATATGGTGGCTGCCACCACGTGCGGCACGCCAAACAGCAACAACGCTATGATGCCAAAGTAATACGAGTGATAGCTTGTAGTGGTAGTAAAGCGCATTTTAGTCTGGTTGGTCCTAAATCAACACCCAACAAGTCTAACACAAATTCGGGTTTTAATTCTAGAACGCTTGGTAAAGTTTTTCCTTTTATCGCTTCGGATAACATGGAAGCCGCTGCCGTGCTAATAGCACAACCTTCGCCGCTAAACCCGACCGCTGTTACAACGCCAGCCTCGTTAACTGTAATATTAAAAATAAAACGGTCGCCGCAGGTAGGATTTAACTCTTCTCGTTGATAAGTTGGTTTTTCGAGTAAGCCAAAATTCTGGGGGTTCTTGTAGTGATCAATTATTTGTTCGTGGTAAAAATCCATAATTCGCAGTGTGATAGAAAGCCGCAGGGGATATTTTTTTCGCCGGCGAGGACTGTATGAGCGAAGCGAGTTCCGCAGCCAAGAAAAAAATTATCCCTGATGCTTATGATAACAGGTTAAATTTGTTATATACATCATCGAGTCCTTTTAATAAAGCCTCCACATCCTCAATCGTGTTGTAAAAATACAGACTAGCCCGCACGGTAGCTGGTACCTGCCAACGCTCCATTACCGGTTGCGCACAGTGATGTCCGGCGCGAATTGCTACTTGGTAGGTATCAAGCACCTGGGCCACATCATGCGGATGAACGCCTCGCACCGTGAACGAAACAATACTGTGACGCTGACTGCGCTCCTTCGGGCCAAACATAGTTATATAGTCACGCCTGGCCAGCTCATCCAACAGTTTATCATAAAGTTCGGCTGTGTGCGCCGTCCGCTCGACCAGTGGTTGTGCCGCTAAATATTCTAACGCTGCGCCAAAACCAATCACGCCAACAATATTCGGCGTACCGGCTTCAAACTTATATGGCAATTCATTCCAAGTTGCTTCTGTTAACGTGACTGATCGAATCATATCACCTCCACCAAACAACGGCTCCATTTGTTCTAACCACTGGCGCTTGCCGTACAACACTCCCACACCAGTGGGACCACACATTTTATGCGCGGAGAACGCTAAAAAATCACAATCAAGTTTTTGCACATCCAACGATAAGTGAGCCGCACTTTGCGCTGCGTCAATTACCACCGGAATATTATGGTGATGTGCCATCTGTATGATTTCAGCAATTGGATGCAATGTACCAATAGCATTTGAAATATGTGCTAAGGCCACAATTTTTACCCGGTCGTGCAATTTTTGCTGTACGGTACTAAGATCAATCCGATCATCTGCCGTCACATCAAAATATTCTATGGTCGCCCCAAAACGCTTAGCCGCCATTTGCCATGGCACCAAATTACTATGATGCTCAAATGGTGTTAATAAAATAACATCGCCGGGCTGCACAACCAAAGCCGTCAATTGAGCGGCTACAATATTTAGGCTAGCTGTTGTGCCGCTAGTAAATACAATTTCGGTTCGACTGGCTGCATTCAACCAATGCTGCACTTGATCACGCACTGCCTCATACTGAACCGTTGCCGCTTCTGCCAATTGATAAATCCCCCGATGAACATTGGCATTATTTTTGCGATAAAACTCATCCATGGCCTGCAATACCACGGCCGGTTTTTGGGTAGTGGCAGCATTATCCAGCCAGTGCACACCAGTATTTTTTAAAATTGGAAAATCATTCTGCCACATAAAGTAAATTGTGTTCAATTTGTTTCCGCACCTCATCTTGTAAGCCAATGTCCGGCAGGTGTGAAATTATATCTTCTAAAAATCCGCGCACAATCATTTGTTTACCTGCCTCAGCTGAAATGCCCCGACTAGCCAGATAAAATAATTGTTCCTCATCAATTTTTGTAGCCGCGGCACTATGCGCCGCCTGGACATCGTTAGTATTAATTTCCAATTGTGGCACGGCAGCGCTGCGGGAACGCTCTCCTAATAATAGCACATGCTCAGTTAATGAGGCGGTAGTTTTGTGGCCAGTCTGGGCAATCTTAATATTGCCCTTAAAATTCGCGTAAGCCTGACCAAATAAAACACCATGCACTATTATGTGCCCGGTAGTAGCTGCCGCTTGATGTTCGTTCCAATAATTCATCATAAAGCGATCCTGCGCCTTACCAAAACACAAACCGTAATGATAACTAACCGCACCCACGCCAAGAAGCTGCGTCGAAATTTCCTGTTCAATATTTCCACCCAATAATATTGTATACCAATACACTTTAGCACCGCTCTGTAGACGAGCACGCTGCACACCAACGCTGTCTTGGGCTAATACAGAAATAATATGTACTGTGGCATTTTCACCCACATCATATTCAACCAATGGCTCATTAGCTGACGCCATGATTATCCGCGTCTCACCAGCCATAATTTTTTCATGAAAAAGACTTTGTGTCATATTATCCAACTGATCCTTCCATTTCTAATTCAATTAATCGATTCATTTCCACGGCGTATTCTAATGGCAATACTTTTACAATCGGTTCAATAAATCCATTAACCACCAAAGCCTGAGCAGCTTGTTCGGTTAAACCTCGCGCCATCAAATAAAATACTTCTTCTTCACCAATATTGCCCACTGTCGCTTCGTGTCCAACTGTAACATCGCTCGTCTGGATATCCATGTCTGGAATAGTTTCAGAAATTGAATGGTCATCTAAAATTAACGCATCACATTTTACTTTTGCCACGGCACCGTGGGCGCGCGGACTAATGGTTAATAATCCACGATACATCGATTTCCCGCCGTCTTTACTTAACGATTTCATAATGACACTGGAAGTGGTATTCGGCGCCACGTGAATAACTTTGGCACCGGTATCTTGAATTTGTCCGGCACCGGCAAAGGCAATGCCTAAATGCTCGGCGTGGGCGCGCTCACCTTGCAAAATACTACACGGATATAGCATTGTAACCTGACTGCCCATATTGCCACCTACCCACTCCATGCGACCAGCCGCTGCTACCAGGGCCCGTTTAGTATTTAAATTGTAAGTATCACGGCTCCAATTTTCTACACTGGAATAACGAAAACGCGCCTTAGCCTTTACAAAAATTTCCACACAACCAACATGTAAAGAATTAGAATTATATTTTGGTGCAGAACAACCTTCGATATAATGCGCTTCGGCGCCGTCTTCAATAATAATTAAAGTGTGCTCAAACTGTCCCATGTTTTGCGCGTTCATGCGAAAATAGGCTTGCAACGGTGCGGCCACTTTAACTCCGGCCGGGACATATAAAAAAGTTCCACCGCTCCAAACCGCGGCATGCAAAGCAGAAAATTTATGATCCGAAATCGGCACACACCGCTTCATAAAATACTGCTGCACTAAATCTGGATATTTTTGCACCGCCACATCCATATCCTCAAAAATCACTCCGATTTTTTCCCACTGCTCTTTTAGACGATGATAAACTGCCGTTGACTCATACTGCGCACCAACCCCGGCTAGTATCTCCTTTTCGGCTTCCGGAATGCCCAATCGTTCAAACGTTCGCTTGATTTCTGGCGAAACTTCGTTCCACGATTTAGTGGGAGTAATTTCCCCGGGTGCCGCATAAAATATTATTTGCGAAAAATCTAAACCCGACAAATCCGGACCAAAACTTGGCAACGGCTTTTCTTGAAATAATTTTAGACCCTGCAAACGATATTCTAACATCCAAGCCGGCTCTTGTTTTATTGCAGAGATTTTCCGGACCAGTTCCTCCGTCAATCCCCGCGTCGCCAACCGAGCATATTCTGACGAATTTTTATGATCAAAAGTATCTTTGGATAAACCAGCAAAAATTTGTTTGGTCTTTTCGATAGTTTTGTTCGGAATTGTCATAACCAGCCATAGCCCTTAGCTTCTACTTCTTGAGCAAACTCTTTCCCACCCGAACGCACAATTTTTCCATCCATCAATACGTGCACATAGTTTGGCACAATATAATCCAAAATCCGATTATAATGCGTAATCATCAGCACACCCATGTTAGTTTTTTTCTGCACAGTTACAATGGCCGAACACACCAAACGCAAGGCATCAATATCTAAACCGGAATCGGTTTCGTCTAATACTGCCAGGGCCGGTTCTAACAACGCTAATTGTAAAGCTTCTGACTTTTTCTTTTCGCCACCAGAAAAATCGGCATGTAAATACCGTTCAGCCAAACTTGGATCAATCTGCAATTCCGTCATTTTTATATCGAGCAGTTGTTTAAATTTTGCCACTGTCAACTTCTTCCCGGTTTTTGCGGCATAGATCATGCGCAGAAAAGTGGCCAAGCGTACACCAGGAATTTCTCTAGGGTTTTGAAACGCTAAAAACAACCCCAAGTGCGCACGTTTATCCGGCGTTAATTTTGTAATATCTTGGCCTTGAAACCAAATCTCGCCACCAGTCACCAGGTATTTTGGGTGCCCCATGATGGCTTGTGACAAGGTAGTTTTTCCTGAACCATTCGGCCCCATGATGGCATGAATTTCACCGGCTTTAATAGTCAACGAAATGCCGTGTAAAATTTCTTTATCCGCCACTCTGACGAACAAATTTTTAATAACCAGGTCTAAGGTGGGCTGTTGCATAATACTAAGTTAAAGCGTCGTAATATCGGCTAAAGTTTTATTAGCTAACAATTGATAAATATCTTTTTTTAAAGTTTGCCAAATTGGTTGCGTCAGACAGTGTGGTTGAACCGGACAATTTTTAGCAGCAGTCATACAGCGAACTAATTGCAACGGCCCATCAACCGCTTCGACCACCGCGCGCACAGAAATTTTTTCTGGCGCTAGAGCCAACGCGTAACCGCCAAATTTTCCTTCTCGACTAACCACCAAACCGGCTTTATGTAAAGGAATCACCACTTGCGATAAATATTTACTGGAAACATGTTTTTTTTGAGCAATATCCGCTAGTGACACATATTTGTTAGGCCAAACTTTGGCTAATTCCACTAATATTACCAACGCATAGTCAACTTTTGTGGGAACTTCAAACATATCTACTACCACTATAGTAGTAGATTAATATTCTGTCAATCAATTGCATTGCGGCTTTATAGATGAATGTGATAAGGTAAATATAATGATGTCACCAGAAAGAGAATCGCACCACGAATTAATGCGCCCAGATCTCCGCGCCGAACAAATACGATCGTCAGGAACGCTTGATGTTCCCACTCAGTCGATTGACAGACCGGCTGATCAGGTGGTGGTTCCTAATGTGCGCGAACGAATGCGCCGCACTACCGACGAAGAAGCCGAACAAACGGCTTTTTTTCATCAGACTCTAGACTTGATGGACAAACTGGATCATGCCGCCACGCGCGAACTGTTGATTCTGAATGTGCAGCTTTGGATTACTGGTGGTCATACGGCCTCCGCGGAATGGTATAAAAAAATTGGTCAGCGTTTGCAGGAATATATTTTTACTGAAGATCTCCCGGATCTAACCGAAGAACAACGCGCTGCCTTAACCGAGTTTATGGGAAAAGGACAACTGGTTTTTGGACCGAGACCACAAAATCACGGAAAAGCTCGCCGTCATGGTTGGATGCGTAACTTTTTTAGAAACCAATAAAGTGTTGGTTAAACTAGTCCAGCGAGCGCAGATAATATAACAACACTCCCCCGACCACGGCTACGTTGAGTGAATTTTTTTTACCGAACATCGGTAAATGCGCAACTACATTTGCCTGTTGCAGTAGTAATTCCGATACGCCGCAGGTTTCCGAACCAAATATTAGCGCAACTTTATTACTGTACTTGATTTGAGTATATAGTGTGCTTTGCTTGGTTTTTTCCACCACGACAATTTGATAGCCCGCTTTTTGCAACTGCAGCACACAGGTCATTGGGTCAGCTGCATATTCCCAAGGTACGGTGAGTTCGGACCCTAATGACACTTTCAACAATTTCTTATTTTTTGGCGTACCGGTTGTGCCGCAACAATATATTTTTTCAACCGCTGTAGCGTCCGCGGTTCGAAAAAAAGACCCCACATTAAAGAGCGAACGAATACTTGGCAAGACTACCGTGATACGATGTTTTTCCATAAATTTGATGGTAAGATATTTATCCAAAAAAGACAACACCCGAGTTTTTTGCCCCAGACTTGCCAACATTTCATGATCAATGTATACTCTCGCGGTATGTCAAATCAATGCGCCATTACCAAAAAAACTAGCGTGGTTGGCTTTCATGTCAGCCATTCAAAACGTCGCACCCGCCGTCGAGTTTACCCAAACGTGCAAAAACATCGCTTGTTGAACCCGGCGACAGGCAAATATATCACCTTAACGGTATCGGCTGCCGGATTACGCACACTGGCCAAATGGGAAAAAGCTGGTCGAATCTACGACCTACGCAAGTTCGCGGAGTAAAGTAATATTTCTAAGCGCGGCCTCAACAGCGCGAACGGCATATTCAGTCGTTCGCGTTTTGAATTGGGCTAGTTTTGCACCTGGTCCAATTACACCAAAACCAACTGGTTTTTTATATTGCAGTGATAATTGAATAATCGCCTGGGTCATACTATTAACTACCAGTTCATCGTGTTTGGTATCA
>CAYYTZ010000065.1:0-6954 GCA_964474735.1 uncultured Gammaproteobacteria bacterium
CTAGTGCGGATTGAGGATGTGAGGTCTATAATCCACCTTCACTATCAAGAGAAGGAGCCGTGGTAGGTAGATCACTGGAAGCTGTTTTAAGAGTTGTTCCTACAGACGAGGCGAAACAATCACCAGTAGAAGCTGAAGAACCAGCTCGTGTGCCGTTAGAAGTTTTACCAATGATTGATTTAGCATCAGAACAAGTTGAACGCGATAGTCTTTTTGCTGAAGCCGAAAGACTGTATTCTGGTTTACCTGCTCCAGGCGCGATAGGTAGAACTCGTCCAGTAACAACTCAAGCTAGAACGATAGTTAATGCTATTGATAATTCACGGCGGTTAGTTGAAAAGTTGAATCGTTCTACAGCTCCGCTAGATCAATTACGGCGTCGAGTAGTTGAATTACGTAGATTGCGGACAGTGATGGATGTTTATAATGATATATTTGTTGTAGTACCTACTATTATAAGAAATTATAAAGAACTACCATCAGATAATCAGTTATACAGTACTGTAGATGAATTATTGAACAGGCCGCCAAAAGTAAATGATTTGTCTTTAGAACAAGAGCAACAAGTTATGCAAGGATATTATGATAGATTAGTTCAAGCGAATAAAGACATAATAGCTTGGAATTATTCAAAATTTATAGCTTTATTAGCTGAACGAAAAAATATTGAAGCTCAAGTTAAATCGCGGGGATTGTCGGCCATGTGGAACAAATCTCGTAATAAGGAACGGTTATCTACTTTAGATAAAACTATTGATCTATTTACAGCTGATCACCCAGAAGTGGCCGGCATGGTTACATCGGCTGAGAGTAAGGCTTAGATTAATTTAAAACTGAATTGATCGGATCACATCATTAGTTGAATCCGCTACATACATTTTTCCACCGCGGAAACCTATACCTTTTGGACCGTTCCATTGAGCGTTTGCACCCAAACCATCAGCGTAGCCACGTTCACCGCTGCCCGATACCGTAAACACTTGTTGACTAGCCAATACTGCGGCACGCACTGTTTGCGTGCCGGCTTCAGTCCAATACAATACTCCATTATCTTCTTCGATATATTCCGGAATGGCCAGAGCCGTTACACTAAACGAACCATCTTTATTTCCCATGGTGCCTTTACCTATTACAGTGGTTACAGCCTTGGTAGCTAAATCAATTTTGCGAATGGCGTGGTTATATTTATCTGCCACATACAGGGTTTTGCCATCACTGGTAATATCTAGCGTGTACGGCCCATTAAACTGGGCGCTGCTGCCAGTACCATTCACAAATCCAGAGGCGCCACTACCAGCTATTAACGCGGTTTGACCGGTAGCAATATTTATCGAACGAATGCGATTATTACTACCCTCGGCTACATACAGGGTTTTACCATCTGGCGAAACTGTAATTCCGGTCGGCCGATTAAAATACGCACAACCCGCTACCCCTTGATCAAATTCATCGGCGCATGGTCCACCTTCTTGATAGCCATTAGAATCTTCAGATGAAAAAGAAAAATTAGTTCCGCCGGCTCCGGTAATGTAACTAGTTTCACCAGTACCAGCGTTCACTTTACGGATGCGGTGATTATTACGATCAACTACATACAACCAAGCGTTATCCGGTGATAAAGCAATGGCGCTAGGATCAGAAAAACGTGCATCATTACCAAGACCCTCGGTATAACTATCCATCACATGACCGGCCAATTCACTTAACTGTTGCGTAGTAAAATCATACACAGCCAGTTTGTTATTTTCGGCAATATATAATTTGCTTTGATCAGAATTAAACACAATATCTTTTGGGCGCCCTAGTAAAGCAGTACTTACGTCGCCAAACTCATCTTGGAACCGGTGTTTTCCGGCAATCAAATCTGGTAATTTCCCATCTTCCTGCCAAGCTAAAATAGCTGAGCCGCCTTTATATAAAACATAAATGCGATTAGCCGTAACGGTATCCGGATGGGTTGAGTCTTTGGCGCATAATTCAATTTTGGCGCGCAAGTGACGCTGTTGAGAAGCCTTAGCGTTGTAGAGTCTAAATTGGAGTGTGGTTAAAAATTGACCATTAGGCAAAGCTTCCATACGTACGCCATGAGTCGGTACAATTTTACCCAGCCGTTTTATTTTTGCGGGGAGCGTGCGAAAAGTTTTAAAATCTGTCCAGTCGCTACAAGTTGCATCGGTACAACTTTTTACGCGAAACTTGTAGGCCGAATTAGACAATAAAAAGCGTTTAGGAATGGCCTTTTCTGTAGCAGCAACGTGTCTAAAGGTTGTGAGCCGTTCATCATTTTTCCATAACTGAACTTTATAATATTCAGCGTCCAAGGTAGGTTGCCAATTTAAAGTGGCGTGGCGCGCTGCTCGGTTAGAACTAGATAAATTTCCATCGGCAAAAATTTCGCTATTTTTCCAATTGCTTTGATTATGGTCGCGCTGATTAGTTCGTTTTTTAGCATTCAATTTTTTATTATCATATTCAACTTTAAGGCGGAAATACATTTGATCACCTTGATATTCTGGTTTCAGAAGATAATTTTGTGAGTAGATAGTTTGGTTTGGATCAAGCCGCTCAAACCAACGCGACCGCCACTTTGGCTGGCCTTGCTTGCGGAAGGGTACACATTCTGGTTTAGAATTTTTTTTAGCTGTAACACTGGCCGTTTCATAAAGTACGTTTTCATTCCAACTATAATACTCTTCCCAAGTTAAAGTATCATTTTGAATAAAGACGTCAGAGGGCCAATTTAAATGTTCGTTTTCTCGCTCGTGTGATAATTGCGTAGTGTTTACCGTAGTGACTGCGCCACTAGGGTCCGGCGAATCTAAACGCAATTTCCAAATTTCATTAAATACACCAATCGAATAGCTTGAGACGACAAATAGATTTCGCTTATTTAAGAAAATTCCACCAATATCTTCCAGGTCAGAAATTAACGGATCAGATAATTCGCCGGTATTTAAATTTATTGCGCGCACGGTACCCTCACCGGCATTCACAAAAATTAGGCTGCGGGCTTCTGGCCAATATAGAAGTTTAGTCGGTTGGTCTAGATTTTTTCCAAATTCAACTGTAGCGCCGCCGTTGTGATCGATTCCCAAAATTCGATTATTTCCAGTATCACTAATAAATACTGTATCACCATCCACGGCCACACCTTGGGGGCTACTTAAACCAGACAGTAAAGTTGACACCTCGCCATCCTTGATTTTACGAATAACATTATTATTTGTGTCGGCGATAAATAATTCAGAAGCCGTGTCGCCATAAATCGCGATATCCTGTGGTTGCGCAAATAAAGCGTAGTCGCTACTGCCATCGCGATAGCCATAATCTCCGGCGCCAGCCACATTAGTCAAAATTCCGTCCGTACCAATTTTTTCCACGCGATTATTTATTGTATCAACCAAATATATTTCACCATTAGCTGCGTCAAAACCGCGCGGTTCATCAACGTAGGCATCAGCCGCTGGGCCATTGGTTCCGGCATCGTCATTGCTTAAAAAAGTGCTAGTGGTGTAATCTGCGGCAAAGGCCGGTAAACTAGCACCAAGGCTAAGCCACAAGGTGATGAAAAAAAATGATGAACGGTGATTTCGCATAGAGTGCGCAATTAATAGATTAGACGTTATTACAGTATACCAAAGCTTGGACGAGTATGCTAAGATAGCCATACTATGCAACGTTTAGGCATCCTGGGTGGTGGGCAATTAGGGCGAATGCTCATACAATCCGCCATCAATTACAATATATATACAAAGGTACTTGATCCTGACGTAGCAGCACCGTGTCGGTCGCTGTGTAATGAATTTGTGCAGGGTTCATTTGTTGACGAAACTACGGTGTGGGAGTTTGGCCAGAAGCTGGACGTCCTGACCATTGAAATTGAACATGTAAATTTACCGGCTTTAGTGCGTTTACAAGCAGCTGGTGTGACAGTTTTTCCGCAACCGCAAGTAATTGAAATAATTCAAGACAAAGGTCGTCAAAAAGAATTTTTTCGTGAGCATGCAATTCCTACAGCCGATTTTTGGTTATGTGCTGATCAGACAGCCGTGACTCAATATGCCGGACCATTTCCGATTGTTCAAAAATTACGGCGTTTAGGGTACGATGGCCGTGGCGTCAAAATGTTGCGTTCAGCTGAAGCGTTAAAAGAGGCTTTTACCGAACCGAGTCTTTTGGAAGAATATGTTGAGTTTGAATGTGAGTTGGCCGTGATTGTAGCTAGAACATCATCCGGCGCGGTGACAACATTCCCCAGTGTTGAGATGAAATTTCATCCCGAGGCGAATTTAGTTGAGTGGGTGCTGGCTCCAGCGCGCGTATCTTTTGCGGTCGATAAAAAAGCGCGGGAAATTGCCATTGCGGTGGTCGAAGCTTTACAAATCGTTGGCGTGTTAGCGGTAGAAATGTTTTTAACACCAAGTGGCGATGTACTGGTAAACGAAATTGCGCCGCGTCCGCATAACAGTGGTCACCATACCATTGAGGGAAATTTAACCTCACAATACGATCAACATTTACGGGCGATTTTTAACTGGCCATTGGGAGACACAGCTACGCGGTCGCCAGCGGTTATGGTAAACTTATTAGGCGAACCGGGCTATACCGGAGAAGTGGTTTTACAGGGTTTGGATAGAGTTTTGCAGGAACCGGCTACGTATGTGCACTTATACGGTAAAACTCAAACAAAACCATATCGCAAAATGGGACATTTAACCGTGTTAGATGCCAACCCAGAAAAAGCCCTACAACGAGCGCTAAATTTACAAAAAACTTTAAAAATCATTAGTCAATAATTATATAATTCTATGGCGAACAAGGAGAATTCTCAACCAATGGTTGGCATAATTATGGGCAGTGATTCCGATCTGCCAATCATGCAGAAAGCGGCTGATATTCTAAAACAATTTTCTGTACCATTTGAACTCACAATTGTTTCAGCCCATCGGACGCCTGACCGCATGTATGAATATGCCAAAACGGCGCGGGAGCGAGGATTGCAAGTAATTATTGCCGGTGCCGGTGGGGCTGCCCATTTACCGGGGATGGTAGCATCACTCACTACATTGCCGGTGATCGGTGTTCCGATTAAATCTAGTAATTCAATTGATGGGATTGATTCGTTGTTATCAATTGCGCAAATGCCGCCCGGAGTACCAGTGGCAACCATGGCTATAAATGGAGCGATGAATGCCGGAATTTTAGCGACGGAAATTGTAGCGTTAGTAAAACCTGCCACGCAAGAGACTTTAGCTGAATATAAAAATCAACTCAAAACTAAAGTGCAAGACGCCATCAAGCGTTTGGCGGAATAAGTTAGCTTAATTGTTTTTCTAACACCCGTTCAATTTTATGTACGTCGATTGGTTTTAGCATTTCCGCTAAAACTTTGTCCGATTGACAATCAATTTTTTGAAGCTCAGCTAACTTTACAACTAGTTCCATAATTTTGGTAATTTCTTTTTCCGTAATGACGTCAAGTTGTAAATCCATTTCTTCGCGGACGTCAGCAATGTGCGAGGCGCGGTTTTGCGAGATCAACACGACAATTGAGAGGATAATCGCTTCCAGCGAGACAATCATGGTCAATAATCCAAACGGATAAGGATCAAATGGTTCGATTGGTAGTAAATTGGTATTAATAATAATCCAAGCAATGAACCACAGTACATTGATTGAGAGGAAGGCGATACTGCCAAAACGGGTAGTTAAAAAATCAGCCACTCGACCAAAGGGGCCGCGTTGCGCATTGACTTCGGCCTGAAAGCTTTTAATATGATGATGTTGCATGCCATTGATTATACGAGAAAAACTAGTTATCCACAACTTCGGCGGGGATCAGCGCTTTACTAAATGCAAATGATTTGCATTAATGTAGGTATGCAAAAACGAAATTTCCTTATTTGGGTAAGCATTGCCGGTAGCCTGGGATTAATTGGCTTACTATATATTTTTTTAATGCCCAAACTAATTGTTCCAAAGGCAGAAAAAATATCTGTGATTGTTACACTTTATCCTTGGCAATATCTAGCGGAACAAATTGGCGGTGAGTACGCCAGTGTACAAAACATTGTGCCGGTTGGTGCAGAACCACATGATTTTTCACCACTCCCGCAAGACATTGCAGCAGTTTACCGCTCGGATATATTTATTATGAATGGTGGCGGTATAGAACCTTGGGCCGAAACTTTAACGGCAGCAGATTATACAGCCTCCAATCATCAAACGCTGACCATGCTGAGTGAAACAAATACAGCTTTAGCTGGTGATCCGCATATTTGGTTAGACCCGATTATCGTTAAAGCTGAAGTTGCTACTATCCGCGATGCTTATATTCAACTGGACCCAAAACATACCAGTACATATTTCGCCAATGCCGAAAAAGTATCGGCCGATCTAACCGCGCTTAATCAGAAGTATTCTACTCAATTAAACAACTGCGCCCTCAATACAATTATCGTTTCGCATGATGCCTTTGCTTATCTTGGTCAGCGTTATGATATTACGGTTTTGCCAATTTTAGGAATTAACCCAAACTCCACACCATCGGCCCGCGCCCTGTCTGATCTTTCGATTGCCGCCCAAGCACAATCAATCGATTATATTTTTTTTGAAACTCTAACTAGTCCCGAGCTGGCACAAACCTTGGCCAATGAAGTTGGCGCAAAAACACTGGTATTAAATCCATTAGAAGGGTTAACGCTCGAACAAAAACAATCTGGCGCCGATTATATAAGTTTGATGTCAGAAAATTTAGCAAATCTACAAACCGCTTTACATTGCCCAGCACAAAAATACTAAGCCGATAGTTTAGCTAATTTGAGTCGGCTTTGAATAATAATAGTAATTAACGCCGTAATTCCAATTAACGTTAACAGAATTGAGTATTCCGGAACAGTTAATACTAGGGGGAAAAAACCCAGGAATAGTATTAAGCTGGGCAGGAGAAATTTA
>CAYYTZ010000066.1:0-6883 GCA_964474735.1 uncultured Gammaproteobacteria bacterium
TGATGCCTATGGACCACCAAAAATTGTGAATACCATCACTGTAGTGAATAGAGTTGGGGCACACCAAATATCAAATACCGAGGCTACCGAGGCCTTGAAAAAAAATGAATACCAATATATACTAGACAAATATAAAATCGGTATGAAGTACTGGTGGCGTTCAATTATTAAGAAATAATCACTGTGGATAAAGTTTTAATTACAGGGGTGGCAGGCCTGCTCGGCTCTCACTTTTCGAGACACTTGCTTGATCAAGGCTATGACGTCATTGGCGTCGATAACCTATCTGGCGGCTATGCTGATTTTGTTGATCCACGTTTGGTAGCGGCGGATAAATTTTTTGATAATGATTTGGCTGATGGTACCGCCCTCGAACGCATCTTTGAAGAAAACAAACCAGATTATGTCTACCATTTTGCCGCCTACGCTGCTGAAGGTCTCTCTCCGTTTATCAGACACTTTAATTACACCAATAATTTACTGTGTTCAGTGAATGTTATCAACAACTGTATTAAACATGATATAAAAAAACTGATGTTTACCTCATCCATGGCAGTCTATGGTCATGGTGAGCCGCCCTTCAAAGAAGGCCAAACACCTGCCCCAGCCGATCCATATGGTATTGCCAAATACGCCGTAGAAATGGATATCAAACAAGCCAACGACCAATTCGGTTTGCACTATACCATCATTCGTCCACATAATGTCATTGGCATCTACCAAAATATCTGGGATAAATATCGGAATGTCATTGGCATCTGGATCAGAAAATCACTGGCCGGAGAACCTATTACTTTATTTGGAGACGGCAAACAAACTCGAGCCTTCTCGGATATTAAATATTACATGGAACCGTTCGAAAAAATTATGCATCGTCCAGATTGTACGATATTTAATCTCGGGGCTGATCATGAGTACGAACTGAATACCATTGCGGGCTTAGTACAAACCATTGCTCGTGAATCTGGTTATCATCCTGACATTGTGCATCTGGAAAGTCGACATGAAGTGAAAAATGCTTTCTGTAATCATGATCGTGCTAAACAACTCCTTAACTTTAAGGATGACACTGACATTGAAGCAACTATTCGTGAAGTGTTCGCCTGGGCTAAAGAACAACCGGTTCGCCATTTGAAACACATGGATTACGAAATACACAAAAACATGTATAGTTTTTGGCAATGAGCAGTATGAATCGAATTCAGCTCCCGACGGTTACGCTGTGTGCTGTAGCCTGTACCAAAATTGATGAAACGATCTATGCTCTGCAGCAAAGCATGAGGGGTATCGATTTTCATGAAACGCTTTTGTTAACCCATGAACCACGCCAACTGGACGACGTCGGTATTACGGTTATTCCCATCGAACTATTAGATTATAAAGGATATAATCATTTTGTACTGTATCGTCTGAAAGAGTATATTAAAACAGATTTTACTTTGCTAGTGCAAAATGATGGCTATGTGTTGCGTCCACAGCAGTGGGACAAGATTTTCTTTCAGTATGATTATATTGGTGCACCTTGGCCAAAAGATACGCATTTTACCAAAGAAGGTGTGAATGTGCGGGTCGGTAACGGCGGATTCTCTTGGCGCAGTAAAAAACTGTTAAACGCGCTCACTGTACTCGGCTTACCCTTTACCGATAATCAAACTGGTTTTTATCATGAAGATGGAGTGCTCTGTGTCTATTATAAAAAACCGCTCGAAGATTATGGTATCAAATTTGCACCCGTCGACATAGCCGCACGATTTAGTCATGAAACCGATTGTGAAGAAACGGTGGTTAAGTCATTTGGGTTTCATCGAAATAAAAAAGTAAAATCCAGATTTCGCTATTTCAAACGTGATTTAAAAAAATTACTCGGATAAGTGTGATCGTCACAGAAATATATAAAGGTCAAGGCCTCGGCAACCAGCTGTGGTGCTATGTCACCACCCGAGTCATCGCCCAAGACAAAGGCTATGATTTTGGTATCCAGTCTCCAGAAAAATTTAAATGCAACGATTTTTTAAATCTGGATTTTGGCCGACCGGTAACTGGTGGTCTGAGCCCAGAAGGTGGGCCTCCGACCAAGCTGCCAGACGGCATCACACAGTATTATAATGAGCGCCGTCTCTTGCTGCCGAGTAACTCAAATTGGGATATTCGCACCATTGATACTCGCCTTATTAACATTCCAGATCACACAAAAATTGATGGTATCATGCAGGGCGAAGAGTACATTCTGCACCACAAAGATGAGATTCGGGAATGGCTTAAAGTGAAAAAAGACTATGAGTGTTATGACTATGCCAGTGATGACGTCTGCGTGCTGAATTTTCGTGGCGGTGAATATACCCATCATCCAGATTTATTTTTGACACAACAGTATTGGGATGATGCCATGCGACACATGAAAACCATTAATCCGAATTTTACTTTTGTGGTCATCACCGATGACGTGAAAACAGCTAGAAAATTTTTTCCACATCTTCAAGTGATGCACTTTAACATTGCCAAAGATTACGTCATCGTGAAAAATGCACACTATTTGATCTTGTCCAATTCAAGTTTCGCTTGGTTTCCGGCCTGGTTAAGCGATCGACTGAAATACTGTATTGCCCCAAAATATTGGGCAGCGTATAACACGTCAGATGGCTATTGGAGCTGCAGCTATAATCTAACTAAAAATTGGTTTTATCTCGACCGAGCTGGTCAAATCAGCGACTATGCTACCTGTCTGGCGGAATTGAATGCCTACATCAAACTTCACTCCGACTATTTTAAACCAACTAAGATAAAGAGTAACTGGTTGGTCGTATCCAGTTACAACAATGATGTGTCTTGGGTACCAGAGTATACCGATCGCTACCTAATTTATGATAAAGGCGATACGGAGATCTATCCCTATACTGTGGATCCAAAAAAAGTAGTGAAAAGTCCGAATATTGGTTACAACATGTACGATTATTTTACCTTCATTATCGATCATTATGATCAGCTGCCGGATTGCACTATTTTTACGAAGGGCAATATTTTTCCGCGTCATGTATCGCAAGCCTACTTTAACCGCATTATCAACAATGCTTACTTCACGCCCATTGAAAATTATCGCCAACACAAAGAAAATTGGCCAATTTGTTTTTTTGCCGCAGACGGTGGATTTTGCGAAATCAACAACAGTTGGTACTTAAACATCAATCACCACCCGACTAAATATTTTCACAATTATGATGACTTTTTACGGTTTTGCTTCAAGGAACCGGTCATTCCCCGCTATAACCGCTTTGCACCCGGTGCCTGCTATATTGTCCCGAAAGCCAATATTCTAAAACTGCCGAAAATATTCTACGAAAATTTGCGCACCTTCGTATCTCATGGGCAGCTCATTGGTGAAGCCCATATTATCGAACGGGCCTTTTATATCTTATGGACGGCTAATTTTGAAATCAGTGATGAGATGTTACGCCCCATTGATGAAGGATTTGTCGCTAAACCAAAAGCCATACCGGCACTGCATAATAGAATAATTGGTCAGCTCCGATCATATGTCAACCGTTACTTTTGAAACACAGTGCTGGGAGAACGATTACGAGTACATTTTCACCGGTGACCGGCTGAAACAAGAAATTGCTCATTGCAATTATCCGTTTGCTAAACGTCAAGTGATTATCAATAAGGTGTTTAATCGTAAAAAAGTTCAAGCACTGGCCGAACGCTGTAAGCAAAACGGCATTATCGATGCGTACTATTTTGCAGAAGATTATATTGATCAAGCGCTGCAACGCTTTGGGATTAAAAAATCCAGTTTTAAAGGTGGTTACTACTATTCACGCTGTCAATTGGTGGGCTTATTCGTCTGTGAAACAGATTATATCCTACACTTCACCACGGATTCATGGATTGATCAACCGAATACCTCTACTTGGATCGCTGAAGGGGTAGCATTAATGGACTCTGACACTAGCTATGTCTGCGCTAATCCTTCCTGGATTATTTCTCGCAATGGCGTTACCTTCGGCAAAGATGGAGCCAAACACGAAGCCACCAGTGAACTGCCCAACTGGTACGTAGGGTATGGTTTTTCTGATAATTGCTATATGGTGCCGACTAAACTGTTTAAACAGCGTATCTACAACGAATATCATCCAGCTTCGGATCGTTACCCACTGTATGCCGGTGAGTGCTTTGAAAAAAGAGTCGATAGTTACATGCGTAATCATGGGTTATTACGCTTAAGTTATAAGACGATGTGGTATAGCCACGCCAATTTCCCCAAAAAACGTCATGTAAAAATACTGGGCTATTGGGATAAACTTAAATTTAAACTGCGCTTATTCATGCGCAAGCTGCCACTATGATAGCTAGGCCAATGCGGTACGATGTTTTCACTTTCCTCAATGAGCTTGATCTCCTGGAGATTCGACTAAACATTCTATATGACCATGTCGATTATTTTGTGATCATTGAGTGCGCCGAAACTTTTTCTGGGCTCCCTAAACCACTCTATTTTTCCGAAAACAAAGACCGCTTTACACAGTTCGCACCGAAAATCATCCACTATGTGGTGACTGACGTTCCAATTAGTGAGGCGGAATTACGCAGTCGCTTGCAGAATAGTACCAGTGATACGTTAGAAAAAGAAATTATCAACAATGCCTTAACGTCGGATAACGTGCCGCCGGACCAATTGCATTGGCTAAAAGAATTCTACCAGAAGGAATCCATCAAAAAAGCCCTGGTCAATTTACAGGATGATGATATCTGTTTTGTTGGCGATGTGGATGAAATTTGGAATCCGGCTGCCGTGATCGATTTTACCAAAGATGATATCTACAAATTACGGCAAAAAGTCTATGCGTATTATTTAAATAATCGTTCCAGCGAACCATGGGCCGGCACGTTGGTGACAAAATATAAGAATATCAGACAAAACTGCCTAAATCATTTACGGACTGTTACAAAAACGCACTACACCTACATTGATAATGGCGGTTGGCATTTTACCAATCAAGGAGGTGTGGAACAAATTAAAAAGAAATTGGAGTCCTACGGCCATCAGGAATTTAATAATGCTGTCGTAACATCCCAGCTAGAGAAAAAAATAAAAAAGAATCAGGATTTTATCGGAAGAAATTTCACCTTCTGGCTTGATGAAGCTGATCTACCAGACTATATTCTGAAACATAAAACTATCTATCAGCACCTGTTTAATTTAAAAAAAGTGCCACCTGTAATTGTGAAATTGAGCGGAGGATTAGGTAATCAGCTGTTTCAGTATGCGTTTGGTCGATCCTTGGCACTGCGTACAAATGCACCACTCAAATTAGACGTGTCGGGTTATGCCCAAGTCAACCAGAACGAGGTACCACGCCAGTACAGCTTGGCATATTTTAATATTGTGGCTGACCTGGCTACTCCAAAAGAGATCTATCGTTTAAGGGTAGACGATCGCCCTGGTCTGTTGCCTGCTGTGCGCCGTCGACTACGTCCCGAGAAACCAACATATATCGTTGAAAAAACTTTTCGCTATGATCCATTAATGCTGAACCTACAGCCACCAGTGTATCTTGAAGGGTACTGGCAATCAGATAAATATTTTCAAGATGTGTCTACTCAACTCCGCCGGGAAATTTCTCTCAAAGCGAATGGAATTGCACCCATCGAGGACGCTAACGCTGTTTCATTGCATGTCCGCCGTGGCGATTATATCTCTAATCCCGTGACGAACCAATTTCATGGGGCAAGTTCGGTAACCTATTATCAAGCTGCGATAGATTATATTACTCAACATATCTCCCAGCCCCATTTTTACATATTTTCAGACGATATGGAGTGGGTAAAACAACACTTACCGCTCCCCCAATCTGTCACCTATGTTTCCAATGGCCAATTACACGACTATGAAGAATTAGTGTTGATGTCCCACTGCCAACATCATATTATTGCCAACAGTAGTTTTAGTTGGTGGGGAGCCTGGCTTAATCCATCTGACCAAAAAATTGTGATTGCACCAAAGCAATGGTTCAATAATTCAGCCTTCGATACGACTGATCTTATACCAGCAGCATGGATACAATTGTAGGAGCACCTAAAGTCACGGTGCTGATGCCAGTCTATAATGGTGGAGCATACTTGCGGTTAGCAATTGACAGCATTATAAAACAAACCTTCACCGATTATGAATTACTCATCATCGATGATGGTTCAACCGATCAAAGCGCGCAGATTATTCAAAGTTATCATGATAACCGCATTCGATGTATTCAGCATGCCGCCAATCAAGGTTTAATCGCTACTCTGAATGAAGGTATTGATCTAGCCCGTGGTCAATATCTAGCGCGCATGGATCAAGACGATATTGCTACACCGGACCGCTTATTCATACAGAGCCACTATTTGGATAGTCATCCGACCTGTGCTGTCGTTGGCAGTACGGTTACCATGATCAACCAACCCGGCCAGGTAATTGGCGAATGGTCGGATGACAGACAATATACTTCTGCAGCAGCGATCAGACAACACCTACCCAAAGCTAATTGTGTTGCTCACCCTACGGTTATGGGCAGAACAGCTTTATTCAAGAAATACCATTACACTGAATATCAGACCAATGCTGAAGATTACGATTTATGGTTGCGACTAGTGGCTGATCACCAAAATATTGAAAAAATAGTTACACCTTTGCTGTTGTATAGAGTGCATCACAATTCCATGACCCAACGATTTGGCCTACCAGCTGGGCAATGGCTCACCATTACCACTAAAGGCCGTTTCTTACGGAACTCATTGCATCACGGAAAAATGAATAATTTCATTATCCAAGTAGCCTGGCAGTATAGTAAAGATCTCGTTTGGTGGATGCTTTATGGTAGACGTAACCGGCCAGACACATTATTAT
>CAYYTZ010000067.1:0-344 GCA_964474735.1 uncultured Gammaproteobacteria bacterium
TTTTTTTGCTTTAATTATCCTCGGGCGGCGCGCAAGGCGTTGATAATAACAATCACGTCAATACATTCTTGCCATAAAGAACCTATTAATGGCGGAATATAACCAAAGGCTGCCGCTACCATACTTAACACACTTAAACCGATTCCTACCCAAATACTTTGCAAAGCAATTTTAATAGTACGTTTGGCTATTGCGAAAACCCGCATTACTAAAGTAAAATCTCCGCCCAACAGTACTATGTCTGCTGCATCTGATGCGGCGGTATGCTCTTCGTTAGCAAATACAATACCTACGTCAGCGGCGGCTAGGGCTGGGGCATCGTTAATGCCATCGCCTACCATGGC
>CAYYTZ010000067.1:354-6762 GCA_964474735.1 uncultured Gammaproteobacteria bacterium
GTAACTTTCCCGGCTTTTTTCAACTCATGAATACGCGCCAATTTATCCTCCGGTGAACAATTTCCTTGCACGGCAATATTTATTCCCATGGATTTTACCAATGAATCTGCCACGGCTTGTTTGTCTCCAGTCAACATGTACATTTCAAAACCAGATCGTTCCAAAGAATTTAAATGTTCTATTGAATCTGATTTAATTTGATCTTCAAAATGAAAGAGCGAGATTGATTTTTCGCCAACACTTAGCTCAATACTCAATTGATTACTTTCTTTATGTTTGGCTAAAGTATAGCGCACGCCCTCGACCACGGCAGAAATACCAGAACCAATAATCTCTTCAACATTTTCTACTTTTATGGTTGGCAAATTATGCTCCTTTGCATGCGCCACAATCGCTTTGGCAAAAGGATGGAGTGAGTTGTGTTCAATGGCCGCCGCAATACCCAAAGCACGGTCGGCTGTAAAGGCCGTATCCCGCACTTCAATTTTTTGTAAAATCGGTTGACCCAAAGTAATGGTTCCAGTTTTATCAAAGATCAGCGCTTGTGCTCGCGATAACACTTCAATGCACGCCAAATTTTTCATAATAATTTTATGCCGAGCCGCCGCGCTCATACCACCAATCAAAGCAATTGGCGTCGCCAACAACAATGGACACGGTGTAGCCACCACTAAAACCGAAAGAACTATTTGAGCATCACGGGTGAACAAATACGCTGAACCGGCAATCACGGCCGTTAATATTGTAAACAGTGCACTATAACGGTCAGCTAAACGCACTAAAGGCGCTTGCGACTCTTCGGCTTGTTGTACCAACTTAATAATTTTCCGATAGGTCGATTGATCATCAGCAGTGGTAACGCGAATAATCATGGCATTACCGGCGTTAACCGTTCCGCTGCGTACCACATCACCACGCAATTTATCCATATAATATGGTTCGCCGGTTAGTGATGATTCATCGGCATAGCCAGCTTCACTTTCTAAAACACCATCTAAAGGAATAACTTCACCGCGCCGAATCAAAATTTGTTGACCAACTTTTACAACTTCAATGGTGGTTTTTATGTGAGCGCCTTCGACATCAAGTACTACTACATCTTTGGGGATGCGATCAATTAAAGCGGTAAGTGATTTTTTTGCATACAGGGCCGCATATTCTTCTAAAGCTTCACCAGTTGTTAGCATTAACACAATTACACCGCCCACTAAGTAATCTTTAGTAAGAAAAGATGTAATAATGGCGCCAAGCGCAATATAATCCAAGCCAAATTTTCGATGAATAATTGATTGAAATATTTCGTACAAGAATTTTGAAAAACCGATAAGAATGGTTACAATCATTATTACCACCGCTATAGATGGTTGTTCGACTACATATTCAAGCAATAAGGCAACGACAATGCCACAAGCCACAAATATTGGCATTCTAATGACCTTATTAAGAGCGGAATTTTTCATGAAGATGCTTATAAAGCTAATAAATACAATGAAAGTATAGCTGAAGCTGTCCTATGGTCAATATTCTATTGACTTTTCGTTTAAAACGAGAAAGTGGCCACACATTCCAACGGAGGTGTGTGATGAAGCGTTCTTTCGGATCATTCAACGTGATTTCCTACTGGGCCCTCGGACTTTTCCTATGCCCGGTGGGCATGATGGCGGCAAACTTGCTGTTGCAGCTAGCCAATAATACCGTTGGCGCACTCGGCCTGCTGGTGTTGAGTCTGGCTGCACTAATCTACAGCCCAATCACTGGCCACCACTGCAGCAACCAAGCTCGGCATGAATTCACCAACAACCTGCCACGTCTAGTGATCGCATTGGCAAGTGGCATTGGTTGCATGTTGGCCTGGGTGTTATTTTCCGTCGCCTTTTCCAGCCAGGCAGACCTGTTCTGGAACGCTGGCAGCGGTTGGAAGTTCGCTGTGATCTGTACGCGACTGGGTTCCTTCCTGGCAGTCATTGGCCTGGGCCAGAGCTACCACAACTGTTTGTGGATGCGAAACCGCTAACGGACGACAAAACACATGTTTGGAAGTAGCAGGCGGTTCGAGTTTTTGTTAACTTCGTACCGCCTGCGCCCCGCCCTCGCTCAATCTTCAATCTACAAATGGCTGTCGAATAATTGTCTTTAATTTTTCTGGTGCGGTTTTGCGCGGATCACCTAAATATATTTCATGATGTTTTTGCACTCGACCATTGAACTTATGTCCTGCTTCCTTAATAAAATGATGCATCTTTTCTATCGTTGCTTTTTCTGTACTATATGGGCCAACGTGCATAATTTGGGCAGCTGAACCTTCGTTTAATGTAATTAATTTTATTTTATTTAGAGCTGGTGGTTCTTTTTTACTTTTTACCTCGGCCAAGGCGGTTTGAAAAATCTCTGGTGTAATATAATCCGGCTGCATTATTAATGCCGTCCAAAGCCAATCCGCTTTATTAGCAATAGAAAATTGCTTCATGTCTTTCATCCACCACAAGCCTTCCAGCGGCATTACACAGTAATCTTTGTTTAACTTTTTTTTAACAGTAAACTTTATTTTGTAGGCCACCGGATAAAGCGTCTCGATGGCGGCTTTATATTCTAAAGAGGTATTGGGGTCACCCTGACCGGAAATAGCCAAATACTGCATGGCTGGTACTTTCACCACAGCCGACATACTCGCTTTTGCGGCATAGAGTTCTTTATGTATTTTTTTGAAATCCTGTTTTAACATAATTTTTGAGTTTAACGCTGCCACCTTTTTAGATTTGGAACGGTTTGTTCGACCATTTTTTTTGCCTCAGCTTCGGGCATACCAAACTTAGTCATGATGCCAGTACAGCCAGCCATCATTTTATCCATAGAAATATCTGGTTGAGTGAACTTGCCAGCTTGATAGCAATATTGGCAATATTCGTAATTTTTAGTTTTATCTTCGTTTGTGCCATAATCGCTATCAATTTTCATCGGCATGCCGCAGCTTTGACAAATATCTTGATATTTTTCTTCTGACATAATTTTGAAATATTATTAATCGCTAAATTTTTTAAAAACTTTATTAACACTGCTTTCTTTGATAAAATTTACGCCATCGCCATTTTTTCTTTTTATTATTAATAAGCGATCCCCAGTATTAATATCCAACTGGCGTCGAATATTAGCCGGGATAGAGATTTGACCCTTACTAGAGACAGTCCCCCAACCGATAAATTCGTTTGTCATAAATATAATTAGCTAAACTACTTTTGTAAAATTGGTAAGAATTTTCTTACTATTATTCTAGCATAGTTGCTCCAAAATAAACAACCCCGAAATTATCCCGGGATATTTGATCAAGCGCTAATCCGCCTGCTATGGCTTCAGACGCACATCGATATTTGCGGACTGCGCAACTTCGTTGGCAAATTCGGTTGGAAAAAATTCTTCAATATCTACGGTCGGAAGATGCAACACTGTTTCGGCGCGCGGATGCTGATCTGGCAATTGAATAAACACACACGGGTCACCAGTCACACAAGATGTATGAATACCAACTTTGGGCTCGCCATACTTATTTTTACGGCAATCACGCACTTGCTCTAAAATAGCCCGACGTAATTCAAGTAAGTCGGCTGGTACTTTCCATAATTCATTGCCGGGTTCGCGCGCAATGGCCTTGGCTATTTCCGCAATTCTCTGATTAGTTTCGTCTTCATCGTCGAATACAACATCTTCTGCGTCTTCGCTACCAAACTGGACACCTTGTTCTTCTTCGACCGGAGTCATTAGTGATTTATCCGCCGCTTTAAGCCGTTGATCCCATTCCGCTACCATATCTGCACTAGGCAAAGTGGCCGGCCGTTTAAAACAATGTTCAGGTGAACGTGGCATGGTGCATTATTATTAATTCTCTGATTTGGTGTAATATTTTCACGTAAATTAAATACAGCGCAATTATAGCATTTTTTAGAAATATAAGCCTTACTGCTAAAATAGTCACTCTTGACCTGTCAACGGTACCATGCTATACTTTTTCCGCAATAGAGTTAGTTTTAAAGACCATAAATTTAAACTTTCTAGAGCGTCTAATTAACGAACGAACATGTCATATGACAGGAACGATCAAAACTCTCACTGATAAGGGGTTTGGTTTCATCACTGCTGAAGGACAAGAAAAGGAAATTTTCTTCCACTCTTCTGCATTAGTTGATGTTACCTATAGTGACCTTCGCCAGGGCGACACTGTATCTTTTGATACAGAGTCTTCTGAAAAAGGACCTCGCGCAATCAACGTGAAACGCGTGTAATAGCTGAGGCTATTAAAAAACGGCTCGTAAGGGCCGTTTTTTGTTTGTGATTGTAATTTAAGGGCAGCCGTAACCATCCAGATTTTGACAGGGTACACCCGTTACTTTTCCGGTTACGTCTGTTCCGTCTGGGCAACCCTCAGTATTGATTTGTCCATTAATGGTATAGGTACCGGTTAGACTGGTAAAATCTTTAGAAAAATCTGCGGAAAAAAATAGTGGTTTATTAAGTATGGTTTTATAGAAGGCCTGATCGGTTAGGTTGATATGTTGGCCGCTAAATGTGCCACTATAAATTACATCAGCGTCATCGGCTAATAATGTTCCCTGAACAGGTTGATCGGCGATTAATTGTTGCCAATGAATGCGCACACTACCCAAAGCCGTGATTGGTTCAGTGACTGTTGGCTTATAACAACTGGGCATTTCGTAAGTAATCCACCAATCCGGCGTGTTCTTAACTGGTGAGGCGTTTTGTTCTTGAGTAACCAGATCGTTAGCTTTTTGCTCGGCATCAGATAACTTTGTCAACTTAAATAAGCCTTCCTCAAAACCCTTATAAAGTATTATCAGCAAACAAATGATGATAAAAATTAGAATTAAAACACCTAGTCGTTTTTTCATATAATCAAGTATACCAATATTCTAACTAACAAAGCCAGCTAAACCATTTCCGGCCGGTTCAATATAGCCAAGTTGGAATTTTATACTAGTTGTATCCAGGCATTCATGCCGCCAGCTACATTCACCAGATTGACTACGCCCTGAGCCCGCAAAGTTAACGTCACTAACCTACTGCGAGTGCCAGATTGACAAATAATATAAACCGGTTCAGGGCTTACAAATTCCGCTCGGCGTTGCAACACTTGACCAGTTGGAATATTAATAGCACCCGGAATTGCCATACCGTTAAACTCTTCCGGACTACGAACGTCGATAATTTTTGGGGCTGGCGTTTTTTGTAAGCGTTGTTTTAGTTCAACAACTGTAATGGATGTCATGCGTACATACTATCAGCTTTTTGTGTAACGGACAATAAATAATAGCATAGTGTAATTAACGCGCGCGCTGCCCAATTATTTTTTCAAAATCAATTCGAACGGCCGAAAAAATATCAGCTTGAGTTTGTGACCTGGTAAATACATAACCACGTCTTAATTGGGCTTGACCATTTATAGTTGTTTGATTGTCCCTAAAAACAAACCGGCCAGAATTAGTACCACTATCATACTCGCTTATTATACTATCCACCAAAACTTCTTGATCGGGCGCTTCTTTGTAACCATTTCTTCTGGCCCATTTCATTACTGGAGCTTGCGCTAATGGCATCTGCAATTTTAGCGGATGCTTTTCCCTCCTAGCCAGTAAAAGAAAAAATTGCTCCGCATGTTGTAATAAAATTGTTCCTAAACCATTTGTATTAGGTCGAGCTGTATCAACAAACCGATGTTCTGATACATAGCAATGCCCATCATTCTTTGAAAAAACCACCACGGCGATCATGTCATCCCCGACTGTATAAACAAAAGAGAAATCTTCAAAAACTGGCTGCTCCACCGAAAATGGATTATAGAGAATATGCAAATTTATTTCTTCCCCCTTATATACCTCGGTCGTTTCAAATATTTGATAACCTTCCTGATCGCCAATTTTAATAGAAGCCTCTTCCGTTAAAGCAGCCTTATCCATCATTCTATTTACTGCACTTTCTGGAATGATTGATTTATCTGGGGTGTGATTTTCTAATTGCGCCATTTAAGCAGAAGTGTAACCTTATAATATCTTCCAGTCAATCTACCCCCCAAAGAAAATAAATATATTCTTTTCTTTGTTAGGTGCTCGACATTCCTCCAAGTTGTCGAGCCCTCCTGGTTGTGATTTTAACATCAACCTTTCCGCTGTATCGTCGCGCAGAATGAAGTGGGCCAACAGCGCGATTTTGGCCGCGCGATCGTCCGCCACGACCTTCTGTTCGGCGTTGACGAAGCTGCTGTTTCTGCCGTCCGGATCGCGTGCGGCGTAGATAGCCAGACACACACCCGCACGAATGGCCGGTTTGCCGTCCTGCCAGAGCACGGCATTGGCAAAGCGGAAAATTCCCGCTCCTTCCATGCTGTAGACCAGCGACCGCTTT
>CAYYTZ010000068.1:0-6655 GCA_964474735.1 uncultured Gammaproteobacteria bacterium
TTTTGCGAGAGGCTATATTACCCAATACGAGTATTTTGATTTTGGTGATTTAGGTGATGTGTTTTCGGATTTGTTTGGTGGTGGCAGCAGTCGTTCTCGGCGACGCGCGCAAGGTTCGGATATCGAAGTGAAAGTAGATTTGGAAATGGCCGATGTTCTGCACAGCATTGAAAAAGAAATTGAGATTTACACCGCTCTTTTAGAGCTGGGAAAACCGCCGCTTGTAATCGCTGTTCTGGTAATGGTGCCGAGCCGGGCAGTAACACAAAAAATTGCAGCACCTGTGGTGGTCATGGTGTGGTGGAGCAAATTCAACGCACTATTCTGGGGGCGATGCGCCAGCGGACAACTTGCCCCAATTGTCGGGGAGCGGGCAGCGTGCCAGAAAAAACTTGTACCGAATGTACTGGTACCGGTGTTACCAAGCAAAGAAAAACTATTTCGGTACGTATTCCGGCCGGCATTGATGATGGTCAGATGATTCGGTTAGACGGAGAAGGGGAAATGGCTGCTTATGGTGGCGCCGCCGGAGATTTATATGTCCGCATGCGCATAAAATCCAATAAAAAATTCAAACGTGAGCGACAAACTTTACTTAGTGAAGCAGAAATTTCTTTTGCGCAAGCGGCTTTGGGCACACACGTAGATATCGACACTATCGATGGCAAAGTTGAACTTAAAATTCCCGCTGGCACACAATCTGGTAAAGTTCTCAAACTTAAAGGCAAAGGTATTCCACATTTAAATGGCGGCGAACGTGGCGATCAACTTGTAACAGTTACAGTTCGAACTCCCGCTAAACTTTCCAAAAAAGAAAAGAAACTATTCAAAGATTTGGCCGAATTAAACGGCGAAGCAGTCGACAGCGGCAGCGGATTTTTTGGCATGTAAATTGTGTGCTATCGAATGGGTACTGCTGTAATGGTTTTATAAATTGTATTCAAACGTAAGGCCGAGTGGAATAAGTTAGATAGTTATCCACAAGTGACCGGTTTATAGGTATTGACTCAATGTAAAACATGTTTTACATTTAAAAAATACCTATGCCAACTTTTCTACACAATTTATATACTCGACTTACTTGGTTTTATAATACACCAAGTGATGAACGAGAAGTTTTGATTTATCAGCAAGCATCCAAAAAAGCTCTTAAGCATTTTTTTGAATTGCTATTTATTAGTATAGCCGGCGGTTTATTTATTGATGTAGCTTGGTGGTACGATTTCTTTGGTGGTTATTTATATCTTTATATAGTTTTATTTGAATTAGTCTTGTTTCAGTCGATGGTATTTGTTGGTGGGGTTGCATATATAAAAAACCATTTAACAGTTCCTGTGACCACTTTTGCCGTAATTAGATTAAGTGCGGAAGTAATACTATTGGGTTGGTTTACTTATTTATTGATTAGTGGATTTTAATAATCAATATGCCAGATATTATTATTACGGCGCACTTAAAAGATTTTCGTTTGCAGGCCGGCTATACTCAGGAAGAGCTAGCCAACAAGTTAAACGTGACGCGGCAAACTATCAATGCCATTGAGCAGGGGAAGTATCAGCCTACGCTGTATTTGGCTTATCAATGCGCCAAATTATTTAAAGTAAAAATCGAAGATATCTTTGAGTTTTAGGAGGCAAACTGTTGTTATAGCTCCGCTTTAACTTTTATGTTATAATATAAGTCTCATGGAGATAAAGTTAGCGCAAAAAAATAAAACTGCTAAAACCAGTACCAATTCGGCGGATACGAATAACACCAATAACGCTGAAACTTCTTCGAATTCTGTTACAGTGACTGGTACTGCAACGGAGGCTGCCACTACAATAACTGAAACAACGGCCGCAAACACAACAACTCCGGTAACCGAAACCGCAACCACCACTACAGCCGAAACCCTGAATATTGCCAATACCTTACAGCAGGTTAATTTGGCTAATCCAACTTGGGATTTATTTTTGGTTGGGTTTTTTGTGGTCGGCGCGCTTTTGTATGGTTTATCGCTTGGTAAAGACCGCATTATTTCTATCATGGTCAGCATTTACATGGCTTTAGCTGTAGTAGCAGCTTTACCGGATTTTGTTTTGAATATTAAAGTAAACGAAAGCTATACCGTGCAAATTACCGCTTTCTTATCTGTTTTTATTGTGTTGTTCTTTTTACTTTCGCGTCAAGCGGTTTTGAATTCATTAGCACCCAGTGGAGAAGGCAAGTGGTGGCAAACATTAGTTTTTAGTGTGTTACACGTTGGCTTGTTGGTTTCGGTAACACTCTCATTTATGCCGGTGCAAATTTTGTCGCGCTTTTCGGAATTGACACAATATATTTTTACGAACGAGTGGACGAAATTTGGTTGGATTGCCGCACCAATCGTGGCGATGATTTTGATTGGTCGTAATCGCGAATAATTTTTCGGTGTAAGTTGATCTATTACAGGAGTCAATCCGTTATAGGCTGGTTTTAATTTCTTTTACGACTAATTCGATGTCCGACAAACAGGTAACGCGCACTAATTGTGCCCGGTATTTTGCTGCATTTGGAATTGATTTTACATACCAACCCATCACTTTACGAATTTCAATAAATGGTCGTGTGCTGTTCATTTGTCCGGCCAAACGGGCATGTTCCAGCATAATATCTAAAATTTCCGCAGTGGTGGGCGTGGCGTAATGGCCGGCCGCCAAATAGTCTTTTATTTGTTTTATCAACCACGGTTTACCAAACGTGCCACGAGCCACGGCAATACCATCGCAGCCAGTGTAATCTAGAGTGTATTTAGCGGCTTCCGGTGTATGCCCATTACCCGAGGCGCAAACCAAGAAGGGGACTAATTGTTTGGCTTCTTTAATGCAGTCTAAATCGGCCGCACCTTCATAAGCTCTTTCAAATGGGCGACCATGAATAGTGAGATTGGCTAGTGGCAGATCGGGTATCCGAGCGCAAAAATCTCGCACGTGAATTTTTTTATAACTAATACGAGTTTTTACGGAAACCGGTAGCGTATCACCAACTGCTGCCAGCACAGCTTCTATAATAGCGCGGCAGCGTCCCAAGTCTGCCAGCAGTGCACAACCTCCGCCATTTTTTGCTACTTTTGGGGCCGGGCAACCAAAGTTAATATCCACTCCAGCAAAACCAAGTTCTTTTATTTTTAACGCGGCCTCATGAAAATATTCCGGTTCCGAACCAAATAGTTGGGCAATAATTGGTTGTTCAGATTTATCGTAAGCCAACATATCTAGCGTTTTCTCTGATCCGTAATGCATCGCAAAAATCGACACAAATTCCGGAAACAAAATATCTGAAGCAAACCGTTTAACAATTTGACGGTAAGCCTTGTTTGTCACGCCGCTCATCGGTGCTAAATAAATTAATGGTTTGGGCAAATCGCGCCACGGGTTTATTGCTAACTGTCCGTTCATAACGGCATCACGGCCGGGCCGGTGGGTGTATCTTCAACTTTATATCCCCGGGCAGTAATTTCGGCTCGGAGCTTGTCGGATTCGGCCCACATTTTGGCTTGGCGGGCTGTTTCGCGGGCTGTTACCAACTCCATTACTTCTGGCGGAATATCGGCTTGAGCAGAATTGGCATCAGCCAGCACGGCCTCTAAATGTAACCCCAAGACAGCATCAATTTCCAATAAGGTGGCTAACTTAATTTCGGCTGGCATGTCATTGGCATGAACCACTTCCCACATCACTGCCAAAGCTTGGGGCATATTAAGGTCTTCATTAGCTGCTTGTCTAAAGCGTTCTAAGATAACCGTATCAACTTCGGTGGCGGCAGTAGTTTCACGGGCCAATTTTTTCACGGCTTGATGTAATTTTTGTAAAGCATTGGCGGCCCCAGTTAACGCTTCAAAACTAAAATTTAATTTAGCCCGATAATGTGCGCTTAAACAAAAATATCGGTAAGCGAGCGGATCAAAATCTTTTTCTTTCACTACCGGTAAGGTAAAAAAATTTCCTTTCGATTTACCCATGCGCTCGTCATTGGTCAGTAAAAATTCACCATGCAGCCAATAATTTACGGTTTGGTGCCCCAGCGCCCCTTCATTTTGCGCGATCTCATTAGTATGGTGCACCGGAATATGATCTATCCCACCGCAATGAATATCAAAGTGATCACCTAAATATTTTAAACTCATGGCCGAACATTCTATGTGCCAACCCGGAAAACCCACCCCCCACGGGCTGTTCCATTCCATCTGACGCTTACTATCAGCCGGAGAAAATTTCCATAAGGCAAAATCTGTGACATGTTTTTTTTCGCCCATTTCCACTCGGTTGCCGGCTTCCAATCCAGCTAAATCCAGTTTAGCCAACTTTCCGTAATCGCTCAGTTTACTGGTATCAAAATATATGCCGTCGCTAGTTTGGTAGGTAAGTCCGCGCTCTTGTAGTTGTAAAATAAGATTAGTTTGTTCTTTAATATGGTCAGTCGCTTTGCAGATAACCCGTGGCTCCAAAATATTAAGATCAGCCAAGTCCTGAAAAAACGCTTTAGTATAAAATGACGCAATATCCCAAACCGTTTTTTGTTCACGAGTTGCTCCGGCTTCCATTTTATCTTCACCACTATCGGCATCACTGGTTAGGTGCCCGACATCGGTAATATTCATTACGTGATTCACTTCATAACCATTGGTTTGCAAAACGCGGCGTAAAATATCTTCAAAAATATAGGTACGTAAATTGCCAATATGAGCGTAGTTATAAACGGTTGGACCACAGGTATATAATCCAACTTTGCTCGGCGTAATAGGAACAAAATCTTCAATTTTGCGCGATAAAGTATTATATAATTTTAACATAACTACAGTATAGCAGATTTATTTGGCTTGAGCTGGGGTTTGCAGTAACGTGGTCAAGGCAGCCACCGCTGACTCTGCTCTAATCACAGTATAATTTTTTTTGCGAGTGACTCTTTCAGTTATGGGGATAGCGGCCATGCGATGATAAGGTACATAAGTTTGTGTTGGCAAGCGGCGATCGGGAATTTGATAATCAACTCCAGCCTCAGCCATGGCAGCTTTATCAGCTTCTAGGCGTTGTCCAATACTTGGACGATAAATTTTATCTTCACCACTGGCGCTATCATGACGTATTATTGGCAGAATGGCCGGCAAGCGTCCGGCGGGTTTATGCTCTTTTTTAATCCCCACTAATTTTTCGGCTGGCAGTGGGCCAGTTTCCGCAAAGTTAATATCTTCACCCGCATAAGTCGTTAACAATTGTTGATAATACGATTCTTCCGTATTAGGGGCAACATTAGTCGCATCATCTATTTCTGCCCCTGTAGTAAAGCGCGCAATAATATCATTTAAAGGCAGCTCATTTGGTAACACTGGTGTTCCATCGCCTTTTCGGCGGCAGCTTAAATCTTGTAATATTCTACGACCAGACATTAAATGTGCTTCTGGACCGATTAAGGCTGTTTTCATTAAATCTATCTGTTCTCTAGTGCAACTAGTAAATAAACCTTCATTTTCTAAATCAACTAAAACATGCATGCGCGCTTCGACGGTTAATTGTGGAGCCATGTCAGCCCAATGGGGTTTACGGTCTACTAATAATATATCTTCACCCAATTTTTCCGGATTTGTTTGAATGGCTAAAGTTGTGTGAGCATCAACTTCAGCTCTGTTTACCACTACTAAATTTTTTAAACGGCGTACGCGTTGTGGTTTTTTTGTAGAAGCGGGCCTTGGTCGAGGTTTTCGTACCTGATCAGTTACAACTACAGCGGCATCTACTGCTGCCTCAATCGTAGTAACGTTGCTATATGACAGCTGATCGTGTAAAGCTGCAATCACATAACTGCGTGCCAACTGCAGCAATTGAGTATCACCAGATGATAATTCCGTTTTCAGCGGTGGTTCAAATTCTAGTTTTTCATTAAGAGCCAGTTCAATCATATCAGTTTGGCCAATTAAGCGAATAGTACGAGCCGGAAAGGGGCGACTGGTGGAGGCTTTACTTAATACAGTCCAGGGAATTTGATCATTACCTAAATCTACAGTAGTACTAGTTTCACCAATCGCGACCGTGGCTTCACGAATATCGGCTACTAAAGCCATTGCATATTCTTTTAAGGCTCGTTGCGTAGTTTCTGGTAGTTCCAGTGGTGAACGCAAACGATCCGGTGGCAACGACGCATTATCCCAAGTTGAAACCGCTCGATACTCTAATGGTTTTTTTGGTGGCCGTGGTAAACCAACCAATTTAACGTTAGGTTCCGGTTTAACATTACTAGTGACTTCAAATAACTTTCCAAAAGCTTGAATTGAACTACTATAGTATTGTAAATCAGCTAGTAATTGGTGCAAAGCCGTTATGCCGGCATCACCTAAAATGTCTTTAATTATTAGTTCAAGTTCAGCTAGATATGGTCTAGTTACGGCTTCCCGTTGGGCTATTTGGCCCAAATTACGCAGTGAAACATTTGGTAGCCTTATAGCTTGGGCTACTAAATTTATTACTTCCAATAAGGTATGCAGCGGGTCGCCAAGTAGGAGCTCTTTCCGTAACATTCTTACAGCAATAGTTTTTTGCGCCGGATCGTTGGAAAACATCGCCGCACTGAATTCATAATGTCGTCCAGAGGGGGATTTTGGCCCTTGCTTTTTTAGTGCACTCACAAATGGATAGTTCAC
>CAYYTZ010000069.1:0-6630 GCA_964474735.1 uncultured Gammaproteobacteria bacterium
TGGCGGAGAGAGAGGGATTCGAACCCTCGGTACTCTTGCGAATACACAGTCTTTCCAGGACTGCCAGTTAAACCACTCCTGCATCTCTCCAAACAGCTTCAATAATATCTTGAAGTTTTAAAAAAGTCTCTTTACTACTATATCTAATTTTGAACGTTCCTCGTATATTAGGTTTATATTTTACATTTTTTTGTTTGAGTAATATAACTTTTTGGAATTGTGTAATAGGTATTTTTGTTATCTTTGACCAGTATTTAATTAATTGGTTTTTATTATGATCAGGATAAATAAAAAGTTGTCCACGTAAGCGCTTAGGATCGACATTTAAAATTTCCCGAAGAAATTTTGTAAATAGAGCAATAATTTGCGGGCGGCAATTAGTAAAATCTATCGCGTAGATATAACGATTAACCCCCCGATGATCTTTTCTAAGCACACTGCCTTCACAAGCATATAATAGTGCCCCTGCTTGTTTTAGCTCCCGTCGATTCATACACGCTAGTATAGCGAGAATATTATATATTGTCAAAGTTCGGTAGATGCAATCAAACAAACCATTTTTTACACACCACGTTCCTCAAATATTAAAAACAGTGCTAAGATTAAAGCATGAGTAATAACTCTTGGCAACAGTACTTAGCTTGGTTTGAGCGACCATTTATCAAACAAAACATCATAATTAATAGCTATAATGCTTGGTTGGCGCTTCCAAAAAACGAACGGCCATTTTATATTGAAGACGACCGGATCTCTGGCCAGATACCAATTGTAGAATCAGCTGAACCATTAATTGATCTGCGGCAATGTTGCCACCAATATCGATCAAACATCCAATTTACCAGTGGTTCGGCTTACGGCGCACGAGATCAGCATTTTCGTTTACGCTGGGGAGCCGCCGAACGTTTGTTAAGAGCCGAGCAACTTTTACAAAATATTTCACAACAACGTTTAACTTTTTTGATTACCGATGCTTGGCGTTCATTAACTTTGCAGCGACAATATTTTGAATCGATCAAAGTCGATTTAGCTAAAACTGGATTACGCGACGAAGCTTTGTATAAAGCTACCATTCAAGTGATTTCCGACCCAGCCGTATCACCACCACATGTCACCGGCGGTACGGTCGATTTAACTCTCTATGATTTAACAAAGCAACATGAATGTGATTTAGGCACCAAGGTAGACGAAATCCATGATGAGCGCATCTATACTTGGCATCCAAAACTTTCCACCGAACAAAAAAATTATCGGGCTCAATTATATTACGCTATGATACAAGCTGGTTTTACGAATTTTGCCAACGAGTGGTGGCATTATTCGTATGGTAATCGCGAATGGAGTTTACGTACCGATTTACAACCAGCCCACTACGATGTAATCACACCGTCTGTTTTATAAAAATCGTCGCGTAATATGACTACGTGTTAGCACTAAAAATATTGCCATTGAAGCAGAGCCAATAGTGTTGAATAGTATATCAAGGAGGGTGTTAGTATAATCGCCAACTTGTTTACTTACGTCAAACATTAATACAGCGATAAATTCAATCAGTTCGTTAATGGCACCTAGACCCATTCCTACCAATACAAGTAGCAGAATAAAATAGGGACGCCGTTGCAATTCAAATTTGTCGTCTAATATTGGCGTGAGTAAAGCGTAAGCCAACATGACCATTATGGCGCTACCAAACATATGTACCAAATTATCATATCGAAAAAAATTCGGTATTAAATAATAATCATACAAGCGGATGTCGTGAATATATAAATTTCCTCCCAGCAGGTGCAGTAAACCTAATAATGATATAGACATTAAAACAATCGGATAAAAGTGCATTCTGCGATGAATAAACAATATAGTAGAAATCGATAAAATCATTATTGCCGTATAGTAAATGAATTCGACATTGCCACGCAGCAAGGCAATAACTGAAAAAAATAAGGTATAGATAAAAGTAAAATATACAATAAACTTTTCTAACTGACTCTCACTAATTTTCATAATTTGGTTTTACTATAATTATTACTTTTTCCCCATTAGGAACGTCACCGTTATTCCAATCGTGATTAGCTGTGGTTAATGTATCGTAGCTGTATTGGTAATCAGCTCCTTTACGCGTGCCGGGATCATTTGTGATAATAATATTTTTTGTATAACCCTTTACCACTACCATGTGATAAATTGGTCCCGGTGCCGTAAAGTTTGGATTGCCGAGTTGGCGTCCAGCTGCGGGTAGAATTACCGGATAACCTTGAGTTAAAGCCTCCTTAACATCGTCCCACGTCCAATCATATAGTACCTCCGTTTTTAAATCGTAAAAATTTTCAATGATATTAGCGGTTTGTTCGGCCGTGGTATCAATCGGCTGGCCAAGTTCTTCCACGTTATAATTCACCAATTCAACAATGGCGGCGTTGGCATCATCCGGCCCGGCAATACCGCGACCTTGCAAAAACCGGGCTGACATTAATATACTGGCTTCTTCGCAGGCTTCTTGATAAGGCAGGCCCCAATTAGCGTGTGGCGCTTGTGAGGTAAAAGGTATGTCTAAATTTAATTCAGCCGGCGGTGTAACAATCATTTCTTCCGCTTTTTCTTCCTCGACATTTTCTTCGGCCGCGTCGGTTTCAGTTTCAGTATTTATTTCCGGCGTAGCGACAGTCAAATGCGTGTTTACATTGTTCACTTCGTCAGTGGTAACAGATACTTCATTAAAACTAACAGCTGTTGGCACCGGTTCCGCCGACAGTGCTCGATACCAATCAGTAATTTTATGACGACCAACCAACCCCGCCCCAATTAGGCTAAGGATTATGATCGCCGTCGCGACCAGGGTAAAACGTTTATAATGGGTTGAAATTGTCGTTGCCATACGGTTTTTAGCATGTGTACTGTGTCATGAAATTCAGGAATTTGCAACCAGCGTGTACATAAACCATAGGCAATCACTCCCAAGATAATGGCACTGCCCAAACCCAGTGCGATTGGTTTTATTATCCACAAAACGCCACCAACCACCAGACTCATAGCGCTACTGGCGAGCAATATTTTTAAACTCGCGCCGACCACTGGCAATGTAATAATGCTTTGGCATTTTTTATATAAAGCCCGTTGTAACAGCAACACCTGACTTAAGGCTGTCACAACAAAACCCAGCGCCAGGCCGTATACTCCTAACCATTGCATGGCAATAATACACACAGCAAAATTAATTACCGCTCCCACCAGCGCAATTTTTACCGGTGTAAAAACATTCTGTTGCGCATAAAATATTCTGGCCAAAATGTGCTGGATACTTTCCAAAGGAATCGATAAAGCAAATACCATTAACGCAATACTAGTGGCTGTTACTGCCGTATCATCAAATTCACCAGAACCAAGTAGTAGTTTGACCAAGGGGTGTGCCACTAAAATCATGCCGGCCGTAGCTGGTAGGGTTAAAAAAAGTAATTGGGTAGTAGCGCGTTGTCCTAGTGCAACAATGTCTTGTGGACGATCCTCGGCAAAGCGTTCGGATAAGCGTGGGAATAGCACAGTGGCTAAGGCAATGCCAAATAAACTTACGGGTAAGCTTTGAAAATTGCGAGCAAAGTTAAAAATAGAAATATTGCCTTCGCCTAATGTTGAAGCCAGGGCGTTATAGATCCACAAATTCGCTTGCACGGCCAAAAGACCAGCAATGCGTGGGAGCATTAAACGAATAGTTGTAATTATGGCCGGCTCATGCCACGGGCTATGTAGTTGTGGTTTAAAACCAGTGCGTAATAATTCTATAAAACGGACACCGGCGTGCACAAACGCGCCTGCCCCCACGCCCAACACAACACCAAGCACACCATATTTTGGCGCTAATACAATAATACTAATAATGATTGTTAAATTATAAACAACCGGCGATAGCGCATAAGAAAAAAAACGGTGCCGGCCTTGTAAAGCGCAACCAATGGCAATACTTAAACCAAATCCCAGTGGCGATAACAACATTAATCGGCTGGCATGAACCAGTAGTGTTTTTCCGGTTTCGTCAAAACCCGGTGCCACAAAATAAACTAACCACGGCATAGTCACAAACGCTAAAATCAAAATCACAACTAACAAGCCAACTAAGCCAGTCAGCAAAGCATTGGTGACGCGCCAAGCGGTTGTTTCGCCATCTTTAGTCCATAATTGTGTGAACACCGGAATAAAAGCCGTGGTTAAAGCGGCAGCAAAGATATTCATGATAATATCCGGAATCAAAAAAGCTGAATTATAAACATCAAGTTCTAAACCGGCACCAAATTGTCCGGCCAAAACACGATCACGCAGCAAGCCTAAGGCGTAACTAGCAACACTGGTACTGGCCAACCATACCGCTTGAATGGCGACTGATCGTTTGGTCATTTGGTTAAGTGGTATAACTTTCCTTGGCCTTGACCAAGGACTATTTCACTACCATCAAACACAACTAAATCGCCATAGCGTATACGTTGGCGCGGATCGGTGGGTAGTTGAAACGGCAAAACTTCACCGCAGTGTATACAATGCACCTGTACGTGAAATAAAAACATACCACCGCAGGGGCAGAGTTTTGCCGCACCCTCAATCAGTTCCATGGCTTTGAGTGCTTTGTTATCAGAATGTATTTTGTTTAGCGTTTGATAGTCGTCAATATCCACATATACATTATGGCAATAGCTACAATATAAATGTGGCCATTGATCGGTTACCACATAATAGCGGTCGGTGGCTTGGCAACTGGAGCAGCGAATAACTTGGCTGTTTTGTGCCGAAATAGTGATAGTGGTAACTGACATATCCTGCATAGTACCAACCCTTGAAGAAATCAGCCAGATACGCTAAGGTAGAGCCCCATGGCAGATCAAACGATCGAGCAAATTAAGCAACGGATCGACATTATCGAGCTGTTGCAGGAATATATCCACCTTACCAAAGCAGGTAATAATTGGCGAGCTTTGTGTCCGTTTCATAACGAAAAATCACCGTCGTTTATGGTGAGTCCAGAAAAACAGTTTTGGCATTGTTTTGGTTGCAGTAAAGGTGGAGATATTTTTACGTTTATTCAAGAAATTGAAGGCGGGGAGTTTACGGATGCATTACGTAAGTTAGCCGATCGCGCAGGAGTGGAATTAGTACAATATCAACCGGCCTCGCATCAACAACATGATCGTTTACTACAAATTGTGGCCGCCACGCAAAAATTTTATCAAGCCGCTTTGCAATCAGCGGAAGGAAAAATTGCTCAGACATATTTAGCCGGACGGGGTTTAACCAAAGAAACGCAAGAGCGGTTTGGGCTGGGCTACAGTTATCAAGACTGGCGCAAATTGTTAGATTATTTATTGCAACAAAAATTTTCACCGGAAGAATGTGTTAAAGCGGGCGTGGTCATTGCTAAGCCGGGCGGACAGACTGGCGCGCCAACTTATTATGATCGCTTCCGTGGTCGTTTAATGATTCCATTGTACGATAACCATGGTAGTGTGGTTGGGTTTACGGCTCGAGCCTTACTTGAGAGTGAGACCGGCGGGAAGTATATTAATTCTCCGCAATCTGAGATTTACGATAAATCTCAACTGGTTTACGGATTACATTTAGCCAAAACCGCCATAAAGAAATTGAATTTTGTTATATTAGTAGAAGGCAATATTGATGTAATATCTGCGCACCAAGCCGGTTTTACCAACGTGGTGGCCACCTCGGGTACGGCCTTTACCAGTGAGCAATTACAATTAATTCGCCGCTCGACTAAAAATTTACTCTTGGCTTTTGATATGGATACTGCCGGTCAGAAAGCGGTGGAACGTGGCGTTGAACTAGCTTGGGAACATAATATGAATGTTAAGGTACTGACGTTGCCAGCCGGCTATAAAGATCCAGACGAATGTATTCAAAAAAATCCTAATGAATTTAAACAAGCCATTCGCAGCGCCCGCCACGTAATGGATTGGTGGTTTAGTAACGTTACTGCCACTTTGCAACTTTCTAAAGTTGAACACAAAAAGAAAGCCGTGCAAACACTATTGCCGGTGATTGCTAAATTGCCCGATACCGTTGAACAAGCTCATTACGTGCAACAGTTAGCCGATTTAGTGCAGGTTGAACCAGCAGTGTTGTATGAAAAAATCCAAAGTATGCAAAAATTAAAAACTAAACAAATTTCTACCAAACCAGCTACGGCCACAACCTTATCAAACCAGGCGGTAGTTGCAACTGCACCCGTAAAAGATCGGGCCTATTTACTATCCAATCAGGTTTTGGCCTTAGTTGTGGCCTTGCCCGATCAGTTTGCTTATTTAGTAGATTACCTTGATCCGGCTTTACTTCGCGATCCAGTTTTAGTGGAGCTTTACAAACGAATGTTAGATCAGTATAATAAGTCGGGTCAATTTGATTTGGTCGAGTACCAAAATCAATACCCAGCCGATCAAACGTTGATTAACCAGTTAGAGCTACAACGGGCTGCCGATTTTTCTGCAGCCACAATTCCGGATTTACAGGCCGAGCTGGTAAAAAACGTTAGAGAACTTCATAAAATGTATATCCAGCGGCGGCTTAAAGAACTTGAAGCGGCGGTAAAAGTAACTGATGCCAGCGCTACCGACGCCACAGCTTTGCTAGACGAATTCG
>CAYYTZ010000070.1:0-6508 GCA_964474735.1 uncultured Gammaproteobacteria bacterium
TCTCGTGCTTGGGAAGCATGCATACTACCATTGTACTACACTCGCCAGTTGCGTTCGGTAAAAAGGGCGCGCCAAAAACTATATCATATTTTAAGCTAGGTTTCTAGCCGGCACGTATATTTTAAGCCGTAAAGCGTCCTAAATTCAACTCTTTACTTTTTTTGAAACGGCGCACAAAAAACCAAATGGCTAAAACTAAGTAAATTCCATTCATGCCAAAACTCAACCACAACGGTCCGGTAGAAATAGTGCCGGTAAAAATATATTGACGCATGCCCTCAAACACATAAGTAGTTGGTACACAATAACTAATATATTGCCAAAAATGCGGCAGTTGTGAAACCGGAAAATAAACTGCACTTAACGGAAAAAACATGGCTGGCAACGTCCACACCACGGTCTGCATTTTTGCGCCATAACGAATTACTATTCCAGCGGTAAAAAAACCAATACACCAACCAGTTAATACCGTATTAATAAACATCGGCAGCATCCACCAACCCAGCGCAAAAATGTCGGCCGCGTACATTAAAACAATTACACTACTCACGGCTGTGGCAGTAATTGTCATTTTAATTATTGATTGTCCCAATACTGAAACAATCCATTCTCGTAAACGTAGCGGTGTAGAAAAAATATTCACCAAATTTTGATTCCAAATTTCATCAATCAAGTTGCGCGAAATTTCTTGTTGCGACCGCCACATAATATTCCACAAAATCAGGGCAATTAAAATGCTCAAAATAGTGGTAGCCGGGCCGTTACTTTTTTCCACCATCCAGGAGCTGGCCAAACCCCAAGTGATGGTATCGAAAATCGGCCAATATAACATATCGGTGAGCAAGTCAAAATCCCGTTTCAGCGGATACCAGTGTCGTAAAAATATGGCGTAAACATGTAACCACTGCATATTATTTACGACTAATATGTAAAAAATATTCTTCCAAAGTTTGCACAGAAACTGACTCGGCTAATTTTTCGGCCGTGTCAATGGCCACAATTTTTCCCGCTTTCAAAAACACAATCCGATCGCACAGTTCAGCTACTTCACTCATATTGTGCGAGGTGTATAAAATTGTGGTTTTATATTGTTTCTGTTGATCTTGAATAAAAGCTCGTACCTGATGGGCAATATCTGGGTCTAAAGAAGCTGTTGGTTCATCCAACAAAACCAACTTTGGATAAGGCAAAAACGCTTTGGTTAACATAATGCGGGTAATTTGTCCGGCCGAAAGTTCACTAATAGCTTTGTTGCGTTGTTCCCAGACGCCAAAAAAATTCAGTAAGCGCTCGACCCGCTCTTTGAACACAGATTTTTTTATTCCATAGAGCAAAGCATAAACCCGCAAATTTTCTATAACAGTTAAGCGCCAAGGCAAACGAATATAACTGCTGGCAAATGTAATATCTTGCGCACAGATATGGCGATCACGTAAAAAATCCCGACCAAACATGGTAATAGCTCCACTGGTTGGAGTTAGAGTGCCAAGTAGCATAGCGATGGTGGTAGATTTACCCGCCCCATTTGGACCGAGCAAACCTAAAATTTCTCCCGACTCAAGGGAAAACGAAATACTATCCACTGCGGTAAATGGTTTTTCACTGCGCCGTTTGGGGGCGTAGATTTTAGTTAAATTCTTTACTTCGACAATAGTTGACATATAGAAAATATTGGGTTACAACCGTATCATATTGGCAAGAATTGTACAGCGTGGCCAGTGTGGCCGAAATAACGCAATAGGTCAGCTATAGTTAGGGTGATGGTTTTGGTATTAATATTTGGATGGAGATTGATTTGTTCATGTTGTTGCACCGAATCATCGCATAATATTTTAACAGCGAGGTCAGTATCATAAACTAGGCCGAGCGCCGAAACCGATCCTGGCGTAACATGTAAATATTTCATTAAGCGTTCCGCGGAAGCAAAACTTAATTGTTTTTCACCAAACTGTTGGGCCAATTGTTTGAGATCAACAGTTTTATTATCTGAGACAATTAGTAAATAGTGACGATCACCCTTGCGATTGCGCAAAAATAAATTCTTCACTCGCGCCCCCGGAAATTTATCATAAAATTTAGCCGCATCAACACAGGTAAATACCGCCGGGTGATCGTGTTCTTCATATTTTATGTTGAGCGTTTTCAACGTGTCATAAATCTTTTGCATGTTGCTTAGTATAACATAGATTGACAGGCGGCTGTTTGGCACATACGATAATAACGCTGACATAAGGAGGCACCATGTCATCAGGCAACGAACTGATCGAAGCGTTCCGCAGACTCTTCAAACGCGCATGCGATGCTCAGATCACGTTGGCTCTCGAGCTGACAGTATTGCCCGCAGACTGTGCATACTTTCAGATCGGACAATTCTGGATTTTCTGGTGGGGAGGAGACGAGCCCCCGCCAACGCCGGAACAACTTGATAAGCTGCGGATCAAGCAGCATACGATGCGCCCGATCGAAGAAGTGTTAGGAATTATTGGCCACAAAAGCGTAGTGGTGCGCTGTGGTGGCCGTGGTTTTTAACCGCAAAAAGTTTACAGAGGATGGTTGTGTAACAACAACCAAATTCGGGGCAGCTGTAAACTGCAGAATATACCGGAGGGACGAGCACTGCCCCCTCCATCGCCGTGTAACACAATATAAAAATGTGCTATAGAGCTGTGGAGATAAACCGTTAAATACATTCAAGACATTTGTCAAGACATCTTGTCCTTAATACCTAGTCGTGTTATTTTTAACTTGATCGTTTTACTTCTTTTTAAAGGTATTCATTATTATCTAACGCAAAATTTATGAGGAGGAAAATAATAAAGGGCTTTCTCGCAAGTTGTTTAATTATAGCAATGGTCATTGTAAGTATCGGTTTAACCAAAAACCGAGTTCAGGCAACTAGTTCGAAGTATGATTTTGGCGATGCGCCGGATGCCGGTTATTTTACTTATTATGGTAGCAACGGAGCGAGTCTTGGCAGCTTTCCATCTTTCTTGGCTTCAAATGGAGCACGGGTTAGCGAAACTGACCAAGTTTGGTTAGGCGACACTGTAAGCACAGAAGCTGATGCTAAGTTAATTAACGGCGATGCGGGCGATGATGGAATATCAGTTAGTCTAAAATCTTGTCAGACCAGTACCGCCAAAGTAATAGTGCATGTGGCCAATCCGGGTGAAACCAGCGGCACCGCGTATTTGAATATGTTTTTTGATTGGAATAAAGATGGCACTTGGAGTGGGGCTGATGACTGTGCCGATGAATGGGCTGTCAGAAATTTTCCAATTGATCTTGGCGCGCAAGATGAAACTCTACAACTGGTCGTGCCAGAATTTATGGCCGGTAAGAAAATAAAAGACGTTTGGTATCGTGCCGTAATTACAAAAGATCAGCGCCTGACTTATGAAAGTCAAAATGGTCAAGGCGAATTTACGGCCGGTGAGGTAGAAGATTATGGACCAACACCAGCAGCAACCGGTAAAAAATTTGGCGCAGTTTGCACACCGGATTTATTGATCATCAAACATGGCAAAACTGGTACGTTTACTATTAAAAGAAAGCCCGGTTCTGTGCCCATAGCCGATGCATTATTAGCCAATAGCGTTACTGCCAAAACCGGCGCTCGCAAGATTAATGATACCGGTTTAAGTTTTACTTATGAGTCTTCACAAGTGGACGGGCCATTGCGCGTGGTGTGGGAAACAGTGCAAGTAAAAGTGCGTTTTATCGGCAAAACTGCCACCAAGTTGGTTAATTGTAACGTGGCGGTCGTCCACGGAAAAGTTCCATCAACCCCACAGGATCTGGGCGATTTTTCCACCACCGAAATAACCGGAGACGTTACTAACACTGGTGATGATCAAGCCACCACTTTAAGTGGTAACTTTACTTTAACTGATGATACGTTAGTGGCCAGAGGCGTTTATGGTATCGAAATTCCTCTCACCGAACAAATTCCAGGTCTAGAAAGTGTCCCCACAGAGATGGTGACTTTGACATTATCTGGTGGTAATTGTGTTCCTTGCGCGGTAGATGCCGATAACAAGAAACTAACTTGCTTAGGCACAGAACCAATATTGCCTAGTGTCGAAAGTTTTTTTGACATATTTTTTGGTGCGGTCGCAGCTGATCTTGAGGCGTTGCATTTGCACTTGTTGGATAGTGCCGGTGATGTTGTAGCCGCAACAGATTTGCCGGTTAAATAGGGAAAACCGCTTTATTTTGCGTCATTTCGCCCGGTTCTACTTTACAGCGTTTTACTTTGCGTTGCGCAATTATTTCCAATCAAACGAATAGCCCTCGGGTACAATCTCTACCCAACTATTACCTCGAGCTAAAGGAATTTCTTTTCCGTCGGTGGTAAAGAATTGAGTACGCGCTAAACGATCGGCTTTTTTCCAAGTACCTTTTTCCATTTTACCCAATCGAAAAATATTTACCTCACCCTCGCCCGTAACACTAAAATTCACGCGCCCCTTACCTTCAATGAAGTTGCCGGCCGGAACTTTTTGAATAATTATATTACGCGCCGTTAAAGTTTTTCCGGTATTGGCATCAGTATGGTTAACACTACCATTTTTACGTTCGTAAGCTTTAAATTCTTCGCTATAGGTATAATTAACGTCGTATGATCCTCCAAATAGAATATTTACTTCATTAGCGGCTTCTCCCGTCATTATTTTATCATCATCCACAAAATTCCAAACACTGTAGGTTGGGGCGTCCGTCCAACTATGACCATCTTTTATGGCGTTGTACAAATTATCGGTTTTAGTGAACAAATTGTGCGGCGAGTATTTACTACTATCGCGCCAAAACCATTTTGGTTCACGCAAACCGTCCAGATCGCGCAGTTTAAAATTGGGAATGGCTTCCATGGCGGTATAGCTACCACCAGCATGAGCGTAAGCGCAATTTAATTCCGAAGCAAATTCCAGATAAGTATCGCGAGCACTGCGCACTGGCCCAATTGTATCGGCCTTTTCTCCGGCAAATACAGCCATTAAACGAGTAATGCCACCTTCCACAATTACTTCATACACCACTTGGGCGGCCGAAAGACCAGCTTGGGGGCGCACGCCATCGAACGCAGCATTTTCTATCATTACGCAGGCCGGTACATTGTTGGCATCAGCCGCTGCTACAATCGTTCCATCTAAATGACGTGGCAGTACGGTTGGTTCGGCCACGGAATTCGAATTTTTTGTACCCACCTTATGATTAGTGTTTTTTGTAGCAGTGGAGGTTGAGCTTTTTTGCAAACTTAATACGGCAACGGCTCCTACTAAAGCCAATAATACAACTGTACCAAGCACCATGATTTGTAACTTCTTGTCGGTTTTGAAGTGAGTTAACCAAGAAGTATGTTCAGAGGATTCATCGTCCGTTGTGCCGCCCCTCACGTTGGTGGTTTCGACCTTATCTTTAACTTCTTCAACTGGCGCAGCGACCTTTTCCGCGTCGTTAGTTACTTTAATTTTATGGACAGATTTTTTTTTGGGCATACACCCACTTTACAACACCTTGATCTTTGCGGCAAGAAAAATAATTTGTCGCGCCAATTTTATTTTATATTGCAACCGCCGGCTTTTCTGAAGGATTTCCCGCAATACCACCACTGCTCACATCAAAAGCCTTTCCGAGAATTTCTCCAGCATTGTCTGGGTCAGCCATTATTAATTGACCAATCTCTTTAACAGCCGCAGCGTCGTCACCGGTAATACCAGCTGCTTCTAAGGCACGAGGATCTGTCATCTTCCCACCCAAACCATCGGCGATAGCTCGTAAATTATCTTTACTGCCAATTAAACCACGGCCAAAAGCTTTGGCTCGGTCAGCGGCAGTACTATTTGGTTGATCCGCAGTTTTAGCCACAGATTTTGATACATTATCCATTACTGCAGCGGCTGGCGTTGTAACGACAGCAACCTCTGGAAAAAAGAAACCAAAAGCTTTCAATCCACCAGCGACAAGCCGACCTTTTATGGCCGCATTTTTAATTTCTTGCGGTGTGTCCCCTCCTTTAGCCATAATTAGATCAAACGTAACAGTCCCAATTGGCCCTCCTCCAAACATACCAGCGGCTAGTCTAGCTACATCTCTACCTTTTGGCATTTTGCCTTTCATAACCGCGCTGATAACTTTACAGTCTGGCATCACCATTTCGCCAAAAGCTCTAGCTACATCTGCCAAACTGCCACCAAAATTTTCTTGGCAGAACTTAGTTACTGCTCCTTGGGCCTCCTCTGGCGACAAACCCTCTACTTGTTTTAACATTTCCTTTGCAGCTGCAGCCGCTTCGGCAGTTTTTGGACCATCATCTTTTGGTAAACTCTCTTCCATCGTAGCGAGATCGGCCGTCAATTCTTCTGGATTATCAAGGGCATAATCAATACAAGCTTCACGCGTTGTATTGTCAACTGCTACTTCTAAATTATTATTTGCTTCTACTATTGTATCTAACCTAGTTTGTAGTGCTTCAACTTGCGCGGTAGGACCTTGTTCAGCGGCCTCA
>CAYYTZ010000071.1:0-6382 GCA_964474735.1 uncultured Gammaproteobacteria bacterium
TTCACTCCTTAAGTATACCACATCCCAGTCCGATTATGGAGTGTGATGTCTATAGGTCAGCAAAATCAGATTCTTTAACTCCATCTTCTAGGGCGCGTTCAGCTTTTGCAAAAGCTACTTCATGTCTAGAAGGCGGTAAGCCAGAGTCTGGCTTACGTGGTTGGCGGCGCAATGGAAAAGTTTCGTGCAGTGGCATAATTACTAATAAGTATATTATTTTTTTAGAAAAAATCAAGTGTACAGTACTGTACAAAGTGCTTTTGCCGGCTGGTAAGGTATCTAGTATAATTCAGTCTACTTATGGAATTTGCATTTGGTATAATTGGAATCTGTTATGTATTTTCTCCATTATTGGTTTGGGGATTAGTGCATTGGCATTGGTCTAGGATTGGTAAAGATCCAGTGTTATTACAAAAAACGATTATTCCTCAATACGAGCCCTTCCAGAATTTACCGCCAGCCGTGATTGGGGTAGTAGTAGATACCAAGGTAAATAATTTTGATGTCACCGCTACATTACTTGATTTAGCAGTGCGTGGTTATTTGCGTATTGAAAATCATTCGGCGGTAACTAAGCACTTTGGTGGTAAAGTCCATTATTATAAGACCGTGGATTATCGTTTAATTCTTTTAAAACAGGATTTTTCTAAAGATCAAGTATTATTTGATTATGAACGTGAATTGCTGCGAGTAGTATTTGCTAATCAGTTGACAGAAGTTTCTATTCAAGTGGCAGTGCAACGTATCGCTCAACAATTAAAACCATTACGGCTAACATTGTATACTACGGCTGTTCATTTAGGTTTGTTCACGCAACCAGCCGATATTTGGCGGCAACGTTATTTTTCTGTGAGCCGAATATTATTTTGGATAGGTTTTATTACAAGTATTGTGGGAATTGGCATTCCATTTATTTTTTATGGAATTATTTTTCGTGTCTATAGTCGATGGATGGCCCAACGCACTGTTTTGGGTATGCAAGCGGTGCAATGGAGTGAAGGTTTTAAGCTTTTTTTACATCATGCTGAGCGCTATCGGGCTCAACGTTTAACTATAGAACAAGCCGAACGGATATTGCCTTATGTGGTTGTATTAAAATTACAAATTCCAGCTTGGCAGTTTGAATTGCCACACTTGCCAGAAACCGAGAATTTTTTTCAAGCAACGTCTGATATTAGAGAATAACTTAGTTGTTACTACGTCAATTCGTGGCTAATCATTAGGTATTGTTTATGTGCTGCCACATCGTGCACCCGTAACCAAGTGGCACCGTTTTGCACGGCGCTGTTGTGGGCAGCTAAAGTTCCAGGAAGCCGTTGTGTTACGTCTGCGCTGGTTAATTTTCCAATAAATGATTTGCGGGAAGCGCCAACTAAAATTGGCAAACGGAATTTTTTAAATTCACCCAACCGGCGAATAATTTCCAAATTGTGTTTAACGCTTTTACCAAAACCAATGCCGGGGTCAAGGATAATTTGTTTTCGCGCGATGTCAGCGGATCGGGCCAATGCTAAACGTTCGGTAAAAAAATCACAAATATCACGTACAACATCTTTATAATATGGACGTTTTTGCATTGTTCGTGGCGTGCCCTGCATGTGCATAAGCACAACTGGGCAACCGGTTTTCGCGATGAGCTGGCGCATGGCCTGGTCAGCTAGGCCGGTAATATCATTTACACAATTAGCACCAGCTTGTAATGCGGCTGCGGCGACGTTAGGTTTATATGTATCGATAGAAATTAGAGTTTTGGTTTGGCGGCGTAAAGCTTTGATTACCGGGAGTACTCGGCGCAATTCTTCTGTTTCTGATACGTTGGCAGCTCCCGGGCGGCTTGATTCGCCACCAATATCTATACAAGCGGCGCCTTCGGCTAATAATTGCAGCGCTTGTTTTACCGCTGTTTGCGTATGCATAAATTTACCGCCATCCGAAAACGAATCGGGTGTGACGTTAACTATGCCCATTAGTTTTATTGAATTCCCGCGCTTACTTACATGTTGTTTCAACATACTCTTCATATTTGGATAATAGTTGCAGGGTAATAGGTCCAGGCTTACCTGTACTGATGGTTTTTTCGTCAATGCGCACAACTGGGATAATTCCAGAAATAGTGCTGGTGATAAAACATTCATCCGCTGTAATGAGTTTATTTAAGGTTGGCATCGTAAATACAACGCGAGTATCATTTTTTAGTAGACGCAGGGCCACACCACGAGTGATACCGTATAAAATTTGTTTGTCACTAGTATAAACAATTCCTTTTTTTATATAAAAAACATTACCACACGACGCTTCTGGAATTTGTTTTTTGTGGTTAATTAATAGTGCATCATGATAGCCATGAGCTAAAGCGTATTGATTGGCTCGGTATTCTTGCACCCAAGAAAGGCCTTTTACCACTGGTTGAAAGCGGGTAATGGGATAAGTATTAACTGCTACACCTTTTTTTTTAAGGTTGGGCTTTATGGCCAGAGGAATGGATAGAATGTAAATGCGGTTTTTCACTGCGATGATTTTAAATCGAATTTCGTTTTTTGTCTGGCAATGTTTTTCAACCCAATGTTTTAAAGTTGCGTCGGTCACTTGAATTTTTAAACCGATATTTTTGGCTGACCGCCGTAACCGTTGAAGGTGAGTTGATAGTGCAAATGGGATATGATGACATGTCCGGATTGTTTCAAACACCCCATACCCAAAATTGAATTCCGGTTCGGTGCCATTAAGTTGAATTTTCTGAACAAATTTACCGTTTATAGAAATTCGCATGGACGTAGTATAGCATAGTATAATTTACTCGTTTGTCGTAATTACGGTTTTTTTATTGAGCAGCTCTTGCCATTCCGCAGTCGCGGTAGATCCGATTGTAATGCCGCCGCCGGCATAGTAGTACAGCTGTTGGTTTTTTAATATAGCAGTGCGGATGGCCACATTGAATTCGGCATCACCGGTGGCTTTAATATAACCAATGGCACCACAATAAACCTGCCGCGGTACTGGCTCAAGTTCGTGAATAATTTCCATGGCGCGTAATTTTGGTGCACCGGTCACCGAGCCCGCCGGAAAACAAGTTGTGATGGTGTCGAGGGGCGAGAATTGCCGCTGCCGTTCCGCTGAAATGCGAGCTTGAGCTTGCCAAACTGTGGTAAATGGAACAAATTCACGACGACGGATTACGCGTACACTCCCGGGTTTACAAGTTTTAGCCAGATCATTTCGATGGACATCAATAATCATATCAAGTTCGGCCTGCTCTTTTATACTATGGAGCAGGTCTTGTTTTAATTTATCATCTTGAGCACGTGTCTGCCCACGTGGACAGGTGCCTTTCATTGGACGGGTTTCGATTGAAGCACCTTGTATCCGCAAAAATAATTCTGGTGAACCGGAGGCAATAGAAAATTCTGGTGTTTGAATATATGCGCCATAAGAAACTGGTTGGCGTCCAAAGATCTGCCAAAAACTTTCGATTGGAGTGGTCGTAGCCAAACCGTTTAAACGCGCAGCAATATTAGCTTGATAAATATCTCCGGCCCGGAGATGGCGCTGCACGGTCGCAAACATGTTTTGATACGAGCGTTGATTTATCAGCTGAGAGTTTTTGAGCAATGCTTGTTTTGTTACAGCAGGTGGTTTGGTTCGTTGACGGACGGTTCGACGAAAGCGGCCAAAATAAACTGGTGGCATGGTTAAACTATCTGGTTTTTTTTGCCACAATATCGAATTGCGCGGTGCTTCAATAAACTTGTACCCTTGTTCATACCCTATATAACCAATTAGTATTTCGGTTTGGCTTTTGCGTTGACGCCACCAACGCTCTACACCATCCCATGAGTCAACTATATCTATCAGACCATCTCCGCTGACGGTATAACGTGAATCTATTAAAGCAAAACGGTAAGACGGCTTAATGGACATTAATGATTCTTAAAAATTCGCTCCTAGTGTTAAGATTTTTTTTGAATAATCCGCAAAACGAAGAGGTAATCACCACAGTATTCTGTTTTTCAACTCCGCGGGCTTGCATACATAAATGGGTCGCTTCCAGCACCACGCCGATACCTTTAGCTTGCAGCGCTTCATCTAGAAATGAAGTAATTTGGGAAGTTAAGCGTTCTTGATTTTGCAAGCGCCGGGCGAATACTTCAACAACGCGCGGTATTTTTGACAAGCCGACAATTTTTTTATTTGGAATATAACCAATGTATGCTTTGCCGTAAAAAGGCAAAAAATGATGTTCACAAGTTGAATAAAAATCAATTTGTTTACAAGTGATCATTTCGTCATAATTTTCACTGTCAAAAAACGTCAGCAATTTTATTGGATTGATTGCATAACCGGAAAATAATTTTTCAAAACTGCGCGCCACGCGCGCTGGTGTCGCCTGTAAACCTTCGCGTTGCGGCTGCGGGTCAATCTGTTTTATGATTTTTCCCCAAAGTTGTTCGAGTTGTTTTTTATCCATGAGCGTGAAATTTTTCAATTCGTAAAGTATCGTGACATTCAACCAAAAGTTGTTGAATTGGTTTGCCGGAACGAGGGTCAATGGCCGTAGGTGCAATTTCAGCTAGTGGCTGCAGGGCAAATTTACGGTTGGGCAACTCCCAGTGAGGAATGTGCAAAGATACAGTATCAATGGTTAGCGAATCGTACAAGAGGATATCAATATCAAGCTCGCGGGCCGACCATTTGGGTCCGGGTTTACGACCAGCCTGTTGTTCAATTTGTTTAATAGCGGCTAATAAATCAAGGGGTGATAATTTTGTTTCTAGTGCCACGGCCATATTGTGATACCAGTTTTGCGGTTGGGGGCCCAGTGGTTCGGTAAGATATACCGCCGAAACGCGTTGAACTTTGCCAAGCAGTTTCAAAGCCGGGAGCGCAAAAGCCAGTTTTGTTTCCGGCTGAAGGTTGCTGCCGATACCAAGATAAACCAGTGCCACAAATATTTGTACAAAAATTATTCGGAATATGTCACCGACGATGTATCGGTTTCAAATAATTCAACGGTGAATACCGGTAAGTGCGGTTTGAGGGCGTGATAGATCCATTCGGCCACGCGCTCGCAACTGGGGTTAGTAAAACGGTCGTTAAGATTGGTGTGATCGAGCACAGCCAGAACATTTTCTTGCACAATTCTTTTTATTTCAGAAAAATCTATCACCAGATCATCGGCTTGTAGTGGGCCAGCAATAGTTACGCGCAGACGATAATTATGTCCGTGTAAATTTTCACACTTACCATGGTAATTGGTTAAAAAATGGGCAGCCGCAAATGAGAATTCTTTAGTTACGCTGAAAGGCATAGTTATTACTAAAAGTATTAATCATAGTCGTCAGATAAGAACGATCGGTCGGGGTTAAGCCAGCTGTGCGTTCGACCTTAAGAACATAAGCTGCATTATCCAGTAAAATGACATATTCATCACTATAGTCATTGCCGGTGATAATATGTTTTCCGGAGAGTGGACGATGCAATTCAAACGGCAGATCTTCAACTGTGCTGTCACTGCGATTAACGGATAGCCATTGTTCTAACGTCACGCCAGGAGCTGTATAGCGTTTAACCGATACACCAAATTCTGACCAAACGGCCGCTGAAGCAAACGTTGTTTCAGGGCTGTAAAATAAGGTGGTTTGATCATCAATGGTTTTTGTTGACCAGGTGGTTGGGTACAAAAAACTGATGTCAGCAGTATTATAAAACTGTAAGGCCGTACGAATTGGCTCTCCAGTCGCAACATCAACTGGGCCAGTGAGCGGGTAATTATCGAAGGTAGCTTGCAGCTGGGCCAACATTGGTAAAGGATTGTAATCACCATATTTGGAATAGACTAGGTCACCAATATAATGATGACCGGTTCCGTCGTCTTTGCTGGTGCGTTTACCGAATGGGTTCTGTTTATTTACTACAAAAAGATCTGCTAAAGTTTTATCTGTATCATTTTCTACCAAAGTGGTGAGAGCAGCGTTGGTAATATACGGAACATTGATTACACTACCATCCGCCAGAGAAACATGCACAGCAATAGCCGGAATATTTGGTAGCAGCGCGAAAAGTTGAGCAATCGTTTGCACAACGATCATTTCTGGTTCGGTTTGTTCTGCACTAGTGCTAAAATTTATTTCAAAGCCTTGATCGGTCGTAGCAAAACGATAAGTCGTAAAATCAATTTTGAATTGTTTTAAAATCGCTCGGACCGTTGTATTGTAGCGCTCCCAATCTTCGGCCGTGACGACAAATGGTTCAGTGGTTGTATTCGGGTCAGTGGTTGTTGTTGGATTATTTTGGTTTATATCGGCGGGGGTAACTTGAGTGCGAATTTGTAACCCAGCTAACCAACCGAAAGGGGTTAATTTGCCCGGCGCTTTCACGCTAATAC
>CAYYTZ010000072.1:0-6348 GCA_964474735.1 uncultured Gammaproteobacteria bacterium
GACAGCCGTTATACTAATTACACTCGCTGACTGCATTGCCTACGCGATCACCTTCAAAAAAACCTACCATTTACCATATTCCGAAACGTTATTTATTTACTACACTAGCAGCTTGTCGTATTTATTATCGCTCTTTGCTATAGAAACTTATGTCGTAACAACCTGGTTTTATTCCGGCGTACTTTTTATTGTAAACACCGCTTTCATTGCTATGGTGTTACTCCGACGGAAACAGTTCCACGCCACAAACAATGTGTAAAAAAACAAATACCGCCTATTGCGAGACGGCATCTGTTGTAAACGAAACGGCCGCACTTACATATCGCAAGTGCACGGATCGTTTCCGCAATTTGGACATGGATCGAGCTTGTGCATAATCCATTTGGTTAGGTAGTTAAGCCTCCCCTACCGTGTACCGTTAGTTTACCGTGCTACCTCTAATCTTGGCAAGTTCACAACTCTGGCATTTTAACCTATACTTAATAGAGCTAACTATTGAATCACCATATATGCGTAAATATTTCTTTGGCTGGTCTCTACTGTTCTTAGGTTTACCGGTTGTTGGCATCGCTATTAGTTTAACGGATTCCGGTTTAACTCTTGCACCTTATTTACAACGCCAAACTAAACATGCCGTTACTATTTTGGCACGCAGTGACGAAGCTCAAACCATAACATTAAATTATCGAAAAGTTGGTGCCACTAATTGGAAAACTAAAACAGAAGATAATGCGGTTACCGACCATCGTTATCGTTTGACCAGTTTAAAACGTGAAACAACGTATGAATATTTTTTAGAAAATAGCTCCGGCGAATCACTCACGCAAACTTATAACTTTGATACCCAAAAAGATACTTTGAACGAGGATCCATTGCACGTGGCGGCGTTTGGGGATTCCGGCATGGCTAATACGGCACAGTACGAAGTGGCATCCGAAATAACTGCTTGGCAACCGGAACTTATGCTACATACCGGAGATATTGCATATTACTCCGGAACCGAGCAAGAATTTATTGATAAAGTCTTTACCGTTTATTCTAATTTATTTTCCGAAATTCCTTTTTACGCTTCCATTGGCAACCATGATTTTGTTACAGAATTGGCCGGTCCATATAAAGAATTATTTGAAACCCCCACTAACGGTGACGACGAAGATTATTACTCATTCAATTACGATAATATTCATTTTGTTTCATTGAACTCTAGCCTTGATTATAGCGTTGGTAGCACCATGTACACTTGGTTAGAAAATGATTTGGCCACTACTGATAAAAAATGGGTTATTGTATTTTTCCATTATCCGCCCTACAGTTCCGGCGGGCACGGCAGCACGGTAGATATGCAAACCACAATTGTACCACTATTTGAAGAATATAATGTTGATTTAGTGCTTAATGGCCATGATCATAGTTATGAACGTTTTGAGAAAATAAACGGGGTCCAATATATTGTTACTGGTGGAGGTGGTGGAGATCTATATCAAATGACTACCGAATTACCAGAATCGGCTTTTTTCTTAGCGCAATATCATTTTGTGGGACTAACTATCAGCCCAGATGAATTAAAAATTGAAGCCATTGATAAAGGCGGCTTTGTCTTCGACACAATTACACTGGAATAACAGTAAACCACGCCGAGGTGGCTCCTTGAGTGACTTAGCTATACGTTAAGCGAGAGGAGTCACCTCGAGTGGAATGTTGTTTATCGACCGAGTTTCTTTTCGTGTTCAGCCACGTTGATATAGGTTTTTAAACCAGTGTCTGGCGTAACAGAGATGGTATCAATTCCTTGATCCACTAAAAATTCGGCAATCTCTGGAAAATCCGATGGAGCCTGACCACAGATACCAATTTTCTTACCGGCAGCATGCACTGTAGTAATCGCCTGAGCTAATAATTTTTTTACCGCTGGATTACGTTCATCATAAATATGCGCCACCAATCCAGAATCGCGATCTAAGCCTAAGGTTAACTGTGTGAGATCGTTAGAACCAATGGAGAAGCCATCAAAAATTTTAATAAACTCATCCGCTAAAATAACGTTCGAGGGGATTTCGCACATCATATACACTTGCAAATCATTTTCGCCTTGTACCAAACCATTTTCATTCATCACTTGAATAACTTTGCGCCCTTCTTCCGGTGTGCGGCAGAATGGAATCATTAATTTAACATTCGTTAAGCCCATTTCATTACGCACGCGCATCATCGCTTGGCATTCTAAGGCAAAAGCCGCTTTATATTCAGCTGAATAATAACGAGACGCCCCACGCCAACCAATCATCGGATTTTCTTCGTGTGGTTCAAACTGACGACCACCCACTAAATTTGCATATTCATTCGATTTAAAATCGGATAAACGCACAATCACTTGGTTAGGATAATAGGCCGCCGCAATGCGACCAACGCCAGTGGCTAACAAATCAACAAAGAAATCAGATTTAACTTTGTAGTTGCGCGTTAAATCGGCAATTTGCGCCTTAGCGGCTTCGTCTTTCAGTTCATCAAAATGCAATAAAGCCAATGGATGTACTTTAATCGCATTTAATATAATCATTTCTAAACGAGCTAAACCAACCCCTTTATTTGGGATCATAGAAAAATCAAACGAACGAGATGGATCGCCTACAATGTGCATAATGTCGGTCTTGGGAGTTTGAATGTTTCCCAAATCGGTTTTCTTTATTTCAAATGGAACTAGCCCCTCGTAAATGTAGCCACGTTCACCTTCGGCGCATGATACGGTAACTGCCTGATCGGTTTTTAAAGTGGTGGTAGCGATTTTTGTACCAACCACACAAGGGATACCTAATTCACGCGACACAATGGCGGCATGCGAAGTGCGTCCACCAGAATTTGTTACAATAGCGGAGGCAATTTTCATAATCGGCTCCCAGTCAGGATCGGTAATTTCGGTTACTAAAACTTCACCCGGTTTAAAATCATGAATATGGCTGGTATCTTTTAACACGCGCACTTTTCCAGCACCAATTTTAGAGCCCACCGATACACCCTCCACTAAAGTCACTCCTTTGCCTTTCATCAGATACTCTTCCAACACTTTGCTGTTGCCTTGTGAATGCACAGTTTCCGGACGAGCCTGCACAATATAAAGTTTGCCATTTATTCCATCTTTGGCCCACTCCATATCCATCGGTTTGTTGTAGTGTTTTTCTATCAAGCTGGCCCAATACGCTAATTGCAGCGCTTCGTCATCAGTGAGAACATATTTTTTGCGGTCTTCTTCCGCAACCGGCACTTCACGAACCGGAGAATTTCCTTCTAAACTGTAAATCATTTTATCTTCCTTGTGACCACGAGTTTTACCAACAATCGGACGATATTTGAAAGTGATATTTTCTCCCTTAACTTGCACACCAGCCATCAAAGTTGGTTTAAAGACATAATATTCGTCTGGCTCTACTTTACCTTGCACCACCATTTCACCTAAACCATAGGCGGCGTTAATTAAAACGGCATTCTGAAAACCAGATTCCGTATCAATAGAAAACATCACACCAGAGCCGGCTTCATCAGAACGAACCATTTTTTGCACACCAACTGAAAGCGAAACGTTAAAATGATCATAACCTTTATCGGCGCGATACGAAATTGCGCGATTGGTGAACAACGAAGCCATACAACGTTTGGTCGCATCAATCACATCATGGGCGCCGCGGATATTCAAAAAAGTTTCTTGTTGACCGGCAAAAGAAGCATCTGGCATATCTTCGGCTGTAGCAGAACTCCGAACCGCCACGTCCATTTCTTCTCCATTATTTTCAATTTTACATAGTTCGGCATACGACGTTTCAATGGTATCTTTTAGATCTTGTGGTAACTCGGCTTCTAAAATAGCTTCACGGACACGATGACCATGTTCTTGTAAGTTTTTCAAATCATGAGTATTTAGAGTGGCTAGAATATCCTTAATTTTAGCTTTGACGCCAGTTTGTTCCAAAAAATATTCATACGCCGAAGCAGTAATAGCATAGCCATTTGGTACCCGTACCCCTTGAGCTGACATATTTTGATACATTTCACCCAATGAGGCGTTCTTGCCACCAACTAAGGGAACATCACCCATGTTGAGCTCTTTAAACCAGAGAACGTGTGCTGTAGTTTTGTCTTTTGCCATATATAGTTTAATGAAATAATTACAAACGAACTGGCGTATTGTACCTGCCTGACTTAAAATAAGCAAGTATATTTATAGGACGACACATTCTGGATTTTGGATACTGTCTAAGTAAAAAATTGTATTGCTAGCCGAAATCACAAGTGATAATGCAATCATTTAATATTTTGTCACAATATTAAATAATCCGGCTCAATCAACTCAAAGTAATAGAGATTATTTTTTTCTAGCGTGTTTTATTTTTCGCCTAGCGAAACGTACATTTTTCCGCGTTGAATTTCTTTTTCTGTGTTTTTTATGATCAGTTATAAATTGACTGCCCAAAAAAATAACAACTACTATTAAATATATAAAAATAATACTCAAAGAAAGAATAATATATAACGGCATTTTTTCTCTAAATAATTTCATCACTCCTTTTTGATTTCCTTTATATTTCCCAATCATTGATTTCATATTAATCTGATACGTCCCAGGACTAAATGAATTCAATTGAATCTTATACTCCCATAAACCATCACTATCGCATCGTACTGTATTCACAATATTTTTATTCTCTATACTAATTGCAATGGTTGATAATGGTGCTGATTTTCCTTTTAGTACTAAAAAATCTTCTGTTTGATCATAATTAGTTAAAATCAAATTATTTAAAGCTTCGACAATTACTTCTTCTTCCGCCTGACTTAATTGATCATTGTTCAATATTTTTTCTGAAATCGTTATTAAATCATTTTCTTCATCAAGAGAAATAGTAGTTTCCGGTATCACAGGATTTTGCATAATTTCGACCCTTTGCGCCAGTTTTTTTGCTGTAACAATTGGTGCCATTATTTTATCGATTGACAACTTAGGTACATTCGGAATTATTATTTGTGCAGATGTTTGTGATTCTCCTCCTGTATCTGTCGTGTCCGAAGCTACCGTCGTTGTAAAATTTTGGTCCGAGGAGACGGCTGAGTTAGTGGCCGCATCTTCAGAAATAACTTGAAAATGGTAATTAGTTTCGGGAGTTAAATCGGTTAATAAAACTGTATGGGTAGTCAGTAAAGTTTCATCTAAAGTCGAATAATAACCATAAGCTACTGTCGTCCCATAGCTAACCTGAGTAGTGGCTGGTTCATCGGTGTCCCAAGTAATGGCTACACTGGTAGTACTAGGAGTCCCACTGGAAATATGACTAATGGTCGGGGCACTAATGTCTAGAGTAGTAGCCTGGGCAAGATTGGATAGATTAGATGTATTGGCCGATTCGTCCGTACTCTTAATAGCAAAGTAATAAGTAGTTTCCGAAGCTAGATCGGTCACAGTTATTGCTTCAGTGGTACCGGCTAATTGCGGCACTGGTTCAGTAGTAACGGGAATAGCCAAAGCCCAGTTAGCCGGAGTGATGGTACTAGGGCTATAGCGGATATCGTAAACCGCGGCGGTACCAGTGGTGGCATCATCTCCCGGAGCGGTCCAAGCCAAAGCAATGGTTGAACCAGTCACAGTGGTAGTCGTTAAATCGGCAATATCAGCGGGAGCGGTGGTATCTGGAGCTACCGTCGTTGTAAAATTTTGGTCCGAGGAGACGGCTGAGTTAGTGGCCGCATCTTCAGAAATAACTTGAAAATGGTAATTAGTTTCGGGAGTTAAATCGGTTAATAAAACTGTATGGGTAGTCAGTAAAGTTTCATCTAAAGTCGAATAATAACCATAAGCTACTGTCGTCCCATAGCTAACCTGAGTAGTGGCTGGTTCATCGGTGTCCCAAGTAATGGCTACACTGGTGGCGGTGATTTCAGAAACCACAATATCTGAAATGACAGGTGAAATAGTATCGGGCGGAGTGTAAGTTATTGTGGCAGAAATATGACTAACTCGAGCATTTTTCGCCGCATCATTCTTAACGCCTATTTCAATATCCGTACTAGCACTTTTAATAAAATTTACGGAAAAAGATTGGGTATGTTCCGTGTAGGAACTCGACAAACTAATAGATGACCCAGAATCCGTACAACTTCCATCTATACAAATTTTAGTCTGCAGTCTTGCTCCAGTGGCTCCACGCTTATCACAAGTAGTAACATTGATATTCGTAACTACTGAATTATCAGGAATATCAGATTCATTAATGTCAAATGTTTGACTTACACCATTATTATTACTAGTGATATATAGACCTCACACTCTCACTCCGCACTCAGTACCGGCAGTGAATAATTAAA
>CAYYTZ010000073.1:0-6250 GCA_964474735.1 uncultured Gammaproteobacteria bacterium
AAGCCAGCTTTACTGCAAGACGGACATGTCGCGCAGTTACGAAAGTAGAACTTAGTGATCCGACCGTACGAAATAGGACGGCGGAAGCTCAACGGATAAAAGTTACTCTGGGGATAACAGGCTAGTCTGGTCCAAGAGCTCATATCGACGACCAGGTTCGGCACCTCGATGTCGGCTCGTCGCATCCTGGGGGTGAAGAAGCTCCCAAGGGTTAGGCTGTTCGCCTATTAAAGCGGCACGCGAGCTGGGTTCAGAACGTAAACAACATTGCGTTCTACTACAGTAATGTAGTACAATAAATCTGACTAATATCGGTGAAACCCTCCTTTATATCGAACTGAATGAAGAGGGCAATACCGAGGGAAGAATCAGATACATGAAAAAATTGACAAGCTTGGAAAAAGCATATATTGCCGGCTTTCTAGACGGTGATGGCTGTGTTATGTTCCAACTTGTTCGACGTAAAGATTACATCTATGGTTACCAAGTACGAGCAAGTGCTGTCTTTTATCAAAAAGACATTCATGTTGACCATCTTTATTGGTTACAGGAAAAACTTGTTCATGGTTATATTCGTATCCGTAATGATCGGATGGCAGAGTATACTATAGTTGGTATTCAACCAGTGATGGAAATTTTACATCAACTTAAGCCGTATGTTCGACTTAAGAAAGAGCATGTGTTGTTGGCAGAGAAAATTGCAAAAAAATTACCGCGGTATAAACATTTGGATAAACAATTGTTATTACAGGTCAGTAGACTGATTGATCAGTATATGCAACTGAATTACTCCAAACGTCGAAAAAATACCACGGTAACATTACAAGCATTTTTTGCCAATTCGATTCCCCGTAACGACTGATTCACATCGCAAGGTGTGATGAGATAGATAACAGCAATAGCAACGAGTCCATATCTATCAGACGTCAGCCCCTACTCCTGTTTTACAGGACAAGAGGGAGAAGGTATAGTCTGTGCCATTAGAAATAATGGAATTACACGCGTGAGACAGTTCGGTCTCCTATCTACTGTGGGCGTAGAATATTGCGTGGTCACTTCCCTAGTACGAGAGGACCGGGAAGTACGAACCTCTAGTGTATCGGTTGTCCTGCCAAGGGCATTGCCGAGTAGCTATGTTCGGTTAAGATAAGTGCTGAAAGCATCTAAGCACGAAGCTGTCCACAAGATTAATATTCATAGACTCCTGGTAGACTACCAGGTTGATAGGCTGCAGGTATAAGCTTCGTAAGAAGTTGAGCCGAGCAGTACTAATAAGTCATTTCATCTCGACATATTGTCGGTGACACTTCCATGGTTACATTGCACATTTCAGAGCAGCGTTCTCGGTGTTTCTAGCGCTAGGGTTACACCTGTTCCCATCTCGAACACAGTCGTTAAGCTTAGCTGCGCCGATGATACTCTTTTGGGGGAAAGTAGGCCAATGCCGAGAACCCTGTTCTGAAATGATTTCTTAGCCGCACTAACGAGTGCGGTTTTTGGCTAACTCGCGATCTGAGGCTACAAACCCCGGGACCGAACGCAGAAGACTGACAGCAGAAGACTGAAACTTGAGGACCATTCTCATGGACATTATATAAATAGCGTTATGCTAAACAATAGATATGCGCACCTTGTTCAGGGGTTGCTTTACTTACAACTTAATTGTAGCATGGTTTCATGATTACTCGTTCTGCCCTTGATACGGCCGGCATTAAACAGCGCACCGAACATATTAGTGAGCGGGTTCGTAATATTATTATTTCTCCAATTAAAGAGATCGCTTTGTTAGCTTCGACAAAAACTGATGTGGTGTCTTTTGCTTGGGGTATTCCGTACGTGGAAACGCCGCTTCATATTCGCGAGGCGTTGCGCACGGCACTATTGAACGATCCGCTTTTAGGGCGCTATGCACCAACCCTTGGTTTGCCAACTTTACGTCAAGCTACGGCGGAAAAAATTATTAAGCAATTTAATATTAAGGTTGATCCACTGAGTGAAATTTTTATTTCAGCCGGGGCAATGGAATTGTTAATGGTGGCAATGCAAGCGGTAGTTAATCCTGGTGATGAGGTAATTATTACCGACCCGGGTTTTGCCTCGTATCAAGAACAAATTACTTTAGCCGGTGGGGTACCGAAATTTTTACCGTTACTGGAAAAACAAGGCTGGGCAATGGATGTAGCAGCCTTACCCAAACTGATTACAAAAAAAACCAAAGCCATTATTTTATGTTCACCCAATAATCCCACCGGTACCATTTTTAGGGCCGCTGATCTTAATGTGATTGCTGATACAGTTTTAGAACATAATTTAATTTTAGTGACAGATGAGCCATATCAATTTTTAACGTATGACGGTTTAACTTGTCCAACACTGGTAGGTGATGATCGTTTACGGAATAATCGCATTTCCTGTTTTAGTTTCTCGAAAGAATATGCCATGACCGGATATCGGGTTGGTTATGTTTTTGCTGAAGCGGGCATGATTCGGCAATTATTAAAAGTGCACGATAATACTTTAGTTTCTGCACCGCGTCCATCGCAGGTGGCAGCGCTGGCAGCCCTGCAAGGTGATCAACAATGTGTAGAGGATTTACGTTTAACTTTGCAGCGGCGTCGCGATGTAATGTGTGAGCAGCTGGATAACCTGTCTAAATGGTTTTCGTACGTTAAGCCCCAAGGCAGCTACTATGTGTTTGTGAATTTTTTACCTGAAGCGGTAAATGATGTGCAAATGGCGTTGGATATTTTAAATGAAGCTGGTGTGGCTTTAGTGCCTGGGAGTGCCTTTGGTCCAAATGGCCAGAATCATTTCCGTTTGTGTTTTGGTTGTACCGAGCCCGATATTATAAAAGGGATGGGGCGCCTTAAAAAGTTTTTGGAAAAGCACTATTAATTTTGCAGATAATATTTCAGCTGTTACTAGCTAGAGCAAATGCAATCACAAGTTATTATTTTTGATTTTTTTGGAGTGGTGTTTGATCCTCACACCGGTGCAGTGACGGCTGGTTTGGAAGATTTTTTGCTAAAACTGCAAGCAGCTGGAAAAAAATGTGGAGTGGCTTCTAGTTCTAGTACGTTACATATTGAACAATTTTTAACTGAGCATAATATAGCTTCATATTTTGGCGTGGTGGTTGGCGCGGATACGGTAACGCGCTTAAAGCCAGACCCAGAATGTTACCAGGCTGTAGCCGATTATTTTACAGCAGCGCCGGAGACTTGTTTAATTATTGATGATTCCGAGGCCGCATTAACCGCCGCCGCCCGGCGTGGTTTTCAGATTATTTATTTTGGAAATGGGCTGGACAACTTCAAAAAAATCGCTACACTTGTAGGGCTATGAACTACTTACCGCAGTCGTTACAAAAACCCTTTCAGGCCGTGTTGTTTGATTTGGATGGCACGTTATTAGATAGTGAGGACTTACATTACCAAGCGTTTAAACAAGCCTTAACCGATTTTGGTTACGACCTAAACAGTGTTGATCAAACCCAATATGTTGGGAGTTTTCGTAAAATGTTTGAAGTAATCGCGCACCAATTTAATTTATCTGACGATTTGTTTGAACAAATTTATCAACGTAAAGTGGAACTGACCACCGCGTGGCCGGCTAATAGTGTTGAGTTGGTGGAGGGCGTTATCAGTTATCTTGAGTATATGAAAGAGCGGGCCGTGCCAATGGGCATAGTGACCAATTCAGAGTCGGCTTATGTTCAACACGTTATGACGCAACTGGATCTATCCCATTACTTTGATCATATTGTGCACGCCGAACATGTGGTTAACCCTAAACCGGCACCTGACAGCTATCGTTATGGTTTGGATTTATTAGGCTTGGCGCCGCAGAGTGTTTTAGCCTTTGAGAATACTGATGGTGGAATTACCGCAGCTAAAAGTGCGGGCTTAGCGGTTATTGCCATTCGGGGTACTGATCGATCGGGATTGAGTACATACAGCGAAGCCGATTATGCGATTGATCATTTTGCTGACCCACTAATTGACGAGCTTGAATTATATGGCCGACATTGAATTAAAAGCCGTAATTTTTGATATGGATGGAACGTTGTTTGATAGTGAACATGTTAATGCTGAAGTGTTTGATAAATGGCTGTGGCAGCAAAAAATTAAACCAATTATTCAAGAAAAAATTCATGCCGCGCTTTTACCCGGAATTACTTGGGATGAAACTTTTATAACGGTTAATAAAATTGCTGGACGAAAATTTAACCCGAATATTGAACGAGAAAAAATCTCTGACCAAGCGATTCAATATATTTTAGATGTTGGTGTGCAGATGAAGCCTGGCGCAGCGGCCGCAGTAAAAAAATTATCTGAGCGCTATCAATTAGGTATTTGTACCAGTTCCGTGCGGCGCGTGGCCGAGCGGATTCTGCGACATCACGGAATGTTTGATAGTTTTCAGGCCATTACGGCGGTTGATGATATTACCTATCCTAAACCGCATCCCGAGCCATACACACATACAATGACCACGTTACAAGTGCAACCAGAAGAAACTATTGTGATTGAGGATTCATTAGCCGGTGCTAAATCTGGTGCGGCGGCAGGCGCCTATGTTTATGTTATTCCTAGTCCAGTTTTTAAACCAGAACAATTTGTAAATTTAGCTCAAGTGGCTTTTAGTTTTGATGAGATATTACAGGAACTATTATGAAAGACGTGATAAAAGCCACTCGTCATTGTCCGTATTGCCACGTACCTGATGCTATTCAACAGTTGGTGACATTTCATTTGCCGGCGCGGGCGGCCTTTATTGAACGATCTGCTCATCTCCAACAATGTCAAAAATGTCAGCAGTTATTTATGAGCGTTTTTGAGGCGATGCCAACCGAGCAATGGAACTCTTATCATTATTATTTACCGCAAACCCTGCAACAGGATTTATTGATTAGTGCAACTCTTTGCACTGCGCCAACCGATATAAATTGTCGCTGTCCCATGCACACAATAATTAGTAAAATCGATTATTCTCAATTACAGCGTTTACATGGCGCTACAGCCGGCAAGATATAAATATGCAACTGGTCCTTGGTTCGTCTTCTCCTTATAAACAAGCCTTGTTACGAAAAGCTGGTTATACGTTTATAGTGGATCCGGCCGATGTGGCTGAAGATAGTTTTTTACAAGCCACTGTGGTGGAAACTGTTCGAGTGTTGGCAGAAGTTAAAGCGAAAGCTTTATTACCAAAATACTTATCAACGGAAACAGTAATTATTACGGCGGACGTATTGGGTGAATTTAATCATGAACATTTAGGGAAGCCAGGTTCATTGGAGTTAGCCCGGCAATGGCTACAAAGTTACTCGGGCAACACGGTAAAGATTTGGTGCGGCACAAGTATAGCTTATGCGCAAACCGGCATAATTCATACTGATGTGCGTTGTGCAGAAATTTTTTTTAAAAAAATATCGTCAACTCAAATTGATGATTATCTTTCGAAGGATTATTACTGTTCAATCTCCTCGCCCCTACACAAGTCTGGCGCCATCGGGATAGAAGAAGCCGAACGACTGGATTGGGTAGAAACCATTTCTGGTGAATATGCTGCAATTATTGGCTTGTCGTTACAATTTATTCAGTCGGAATTACAAAACCAGCTGTAACAATCAGGGTTTTTCTTTTGTAATCTTTTTACTAAACCAAGTAGTAGCGAGGCGAACAACCAGTAAAATTACCACAACCGCTAAGGCCGTGTATTTAAAGGTATTAAATACCGGAACTAAGTTGATAATGCTTTTTCCGGCCAACCAACCGATAGCGATCATGGCGATTAACCAAATGATACTGCCGATGGTATCAAAAAGGAGAAACGTCAAAAACGTCATTTTGCGGGTCGACAAATAAATTATTGTCAAGATGCGGGTGCCAAATAAAAACTTAATAAATAACAGAATTAAGAAGGGTTTTTGACCGGAATTTTTTTCGAGAGCAGTTAATACTTGAGTACTGCGTTTTTTATAATAGTCCCAGCGGCGAAATTGTATCAAGAGGGTTTGGCCAAATACAAACCATAACGTGTCAGCTAAGAGGGTTCCAAATAATGACAACCAAAAAACATTAAACGGTGACCACAGACCTTCGGCCGCTAAAAAGGCGGCAGTAATTATTACTGTCTCAGCAAAAAAGAATGAGCCAATAAAGATGGCCGGCAATTGATAGGTAATTAATGCCTCAACAATCGAACTGTCAAAATTCATACTGTGCCGCGAGAGGGGTTCAGCCGCGAA
>CAYYTZ010000074.1:0-6235 GCA_964474735.1 uncultured Gammaproteobacteria bacterium
TGCACCACACAATCAACTTCGGCTTGGTCAACTGTTCTCCAAAAAAACACTGTGGCAGCGGTTGAGCGGTACATGGTTCGCAGCGCCTGATAGATCATTTGTTGAAATAACCAACCTGGCTGAACATGTGCCAAATCATAACCAAACACTCCGGCGGAAAAATTTTGAAATCCAGTATCAGTAAAATACACCACTGGCGACTTAGTAATCTCTTTTCTGATATTACGATGCAATGGACGACACAGTTGAATATGATAGGTTTTTTCCAAATACCAAAGATATTGCTTTACCGTTTGAGCGGACAAATTAAGTGTATTGGATAATTCAGATACATTCACCAATTGGCCAACCTGACGCGCCAGCACTTGTACCAATTGGCCAAAAGCAGCAACCTTTTGGATTTGAAGGAAAGCAATAATATCTTTTTCAATATAACTCTGATAGATGTCTTGAATAACGCGTTGTTTTTCTGAAAAAGTCTCGGCCAAGACCACTCGGGGGTATCCGCCAAATTGAAGATATTCTTCCAAAAAAGCCTGCGTACTGGCCGGTTCAACGGCAAAAAAATCTGTTAGCTGTTGTTCATAAGCGTAATGTGTCCGATACTGTACAAATTCAAGGAACGATAAGGTAGATAACTCAAATAACCGTTTGCGACCGGCTAATGATTCATAAATATCTTCCTTCAACTCGACACTGCCAGAACCAGATACTACAAAATGATAGGGTAAATTCATGTCGTACAACCCCTTTAAAAAAAGTCCAGCGTTGCTTTTGCGTTGGATTTCGTCAATAAATACGTAACCGACTTGTTCCCCAATCTCTAAACGAATTTTCTGAAGCAAGGTTTGTTGAGAAAGAAAATATGACTGATGTTGCTCAATATCTAAATTAAAATAGATTGTCTTTTGTTGTTGATCTTGCACATGTTTCCGCAGCAAATCCATTACGGTAGTTTTTCCGGCTTGGCGCGGGCCAATGATAAAAATAATCTCTTTCGCTTTCAAGGTTTTTTGCAACTCACCTAAAATAGACCTTTTTATCATGGGTTAATGATAAATCATATATTTTATAAAGTCAAGTTTCGAAATTATCTACTTTATTATAAACTACTGGCAATTCAACTAAATATATACTTTTTTGACAAACGATGGCTAAATTCAGTATAATAATGTGATGACACGACATTGGAATCTGACCATCTTACTTATTATCAGCGCGGTGGTATTTGGTTTTATGGCTGGTTATGTTTATCGTGATCGCTTTACTAATCAATATCAAAAAGAACGTTTGGCTGAACAACAACCGGATATCTCGGGACAAATTTTAAACGCTTCGATCGAAGAAATCTTACAACCCGCCACCAGCACGGAGGCGATTACCCAACCAGCAGAAGTTTATACTTTTTCCGGCTATGTGCGTGCTATCACTGCAGATAGCATTACAATTGATCAACCTGATGACACCACTGAAGGTGAAGATTACATAGATTTTATTTTAACGCCGGATACAATATTTGTTTCTGTCCGCAACGAAATTGATGACACGGCACTGATTACAAAAATTGAAACTCCTATAACGGTTGATGATATCTCGCTGGGGGATATTATTATGGTCTATACAGCTGAAGATATAAAAACTGCTAGCGAACGACACGTCAATAAGGTGGAACTTTTTGATCCGGCCGCAACTCAAATACCATAAATACAGTTTTAATTTAATGATAATTACATAAATACTATACCTATGCTCATGTACCTTGGTCTAATAATAGTAGGGTTCGCCGGATTGGTCATTATTTGGCTAATCTTTACTTACAATGGTTTAATTCGTTTACGCAATCAGGTTAATGAAGGATGGTCGGATATTGATGTGCAATTAAAGCGCCGCCACGATTTAATTCCAAATTTAGTTGAAAGCGTTAAAGGTTATCTTACGCACGAAAAAGGATTACTAGAAAATATTACCAATGCGCGCTCTAACGCCATTTCGGCCCAAAACAGTGGCGATACAGCTGGTATGGCTAAAGCTGAATCGGCCTTAGGTGGTTTGCTTGGCAATTTACGCATTGCTATGGAAGCTTACCCAGATTTGAAAGCCAACCAAACCATGGCTAAATTGATGGACGAATTAAGCGATACCGAAAATAAAATTCAAGCCGCTCGTCGCTTCTACAATGGTATAGTGCGCGATTTCAATACCAAACTGCAGATGTTTCCGACCAACTTAATTGGTAATATGCTTGGCTTTAAAGCCCGTAACTTTTTTGAAATTGAAGATCCGGCTGAACGCAAAAATGTTGAGGTTAAATTCTAATTGGGCATGACCGCCTACAATCAAATCAGCGCGAATAAATTCCGCAGTGGCCTGTTAGTAGCTCTGTTTTTTGGGTTCGTGTTAGGTTTATGTGTGGTGGTTAGTTATGTTTATGATGGCGGTATTGGTGGTGTAATTTTTGCTACGATTATTGCTACAGTTATGGCGCTGGTTGGTTATTATAGTGGGCCCCGTTTGGCCTTACTAACCAGCGGTGCACACGGACCAATATCCGTTGCCGATAACGCCTATGTATACCGACTAGTAGAAAACCTGGCCATTACCGCCGGTTTGCCCATGCCAAAAGTTTATATCATTAACGACCCGACGCCGAATGCGTTTGCCACCGGACGCAACCCCCAAACCGCTTCGATTGCTTTTACTACCGGCATTATTGAACTGCTGGAAAATGAAGAACTTGAAGGTGTAGCGGCACATGAATTATCCCATATCAAAAACTACGATACGCGTTTAATGACGGTGGTAATTATCTGTGTTGGTTTAGTTAGTCTGTTGGCCCAACTGTTTTTGCGCTTTGGCGGCTTTGGCGGTAGTCGCCGTTCAAAAAATAATACCGGCTTAGTTATTGCCATTATTGGTCTAATTTTGCTGATTTTTTCCCCACTGATTTCTAAGCTCATTCAACTGGCCGTTTCGCGCAAACGAGAATTCCTGGCCGATGCTTCTGGTATGTTACTCACCCGCTACCCAGAAGGCCTCGCCCGAGCTTTGGAAAAAATTGACCAGCACGCTGCTCCATTAATTCGAGCTAATCAAGCCACTGCCCACCTATATATTGCTAACCCATTTGGTCATAGTGGTCGTAAATTCCGCAACTGGTTTTCCACTCACCCACCCATCCCAGACCGTGTTCAAGCTTTAAGATCCATGGCATAATAGAGATACCCTATGAAAAATACAAAACCACTATCCCCTATTTCTTCATCTTTCCATCGGGCTTGGTTCCTGTTTGAACACTATTTCCCAAAAATTCTCTTTGCCATTGCGATTCCTATTATTATTGGGTCAGTTTTGCTTTGGACCGCTTTTGGGGTAACGCTGATGGAGATTAAGCAAACCGCTTCCTACGAACAACTTTTAAGTATCTTCTCGCTGTCCAGCCCAACCGCTTATATGTTATTACTCGCCGCCGTAGCCGGGTTTATTGTACAAATTATCGGTTTGATTGCCGGACCGTTGGTGATGATTGAACATGAAACCATCAAAATTAAAGATATTTTCCCTAGAGCTTTTACCTACTTTTTTCGTTATCTACGTTTTATTATATTAGTGGCCGGAGCGGTGACAGTGCTTTTTCTCATCAGCTACTTACTAATAACTATTATTTCTGTGATTGCCGGCATGATAAGCTTTAACTACATTGAACCGACCTTGAATGTGTTATCTGCCATTATTCCGAATCTTGCTTTATTGGGCATTGTTATCTTCTTCATTTTTTCACCATTTATGTTAATCCAATCGAATCAGGGCGCTTATCAAGCAATTGTGCTAAGTACGGTTTATGTAAAAAATAATTTCTGGGGATTAGTGTTACGCTTAATAATAGTAATGATGTGTGTGTTTGTAGTAAGTGTGGCACTTAGTTTTATTCCGTATATCGGAGTTCCACTTTCGGCTTTGGTCAGTAGCTGCCTGATGACCGTTTATACCTACGTCTTATATGAAGACGTAATGAGAGGTTAGTCATGGCCTTAGACATTCTTAATAAATTTACCACTAATCTTAAGAACACGCTGGTTCGCGCGATTAATTTGTCGATTCGTTTAAAACATCCAAAAGTGCTGCCGTTGCATTTGCTGATTAGTCTGAGTGAACAAACCGGTAGCGTGGCTAATGAAATTTTGGAAAAGAATCAGTTAACGACTGATCTTTTGCAGCGTTGGCTAGAACGCGTACAATGGCCCGAAACGCAAAAACTTTACACGCTGCCGCAATTGGCGCCGGAAACTATTCGGATACTGGAACATGCCGCGGTGGTGGCCTTTGAACATCAACATAAATATATTGGTACCGAACACTTGTTGTTAAGTCTTTTAGAACTGCCTGATCAACTGCTGGAAAAAATTTATCAGCAGCAAAATCTTAAATTAGACGCCCTAAAAAAACAGACTCTAACCATTTTAAAAAGTACCTCGCGCTTTCCAGATTTAACGGCCCTGTTTCGCGAAGAGCTGACCGAAGTGGAACAAATGAAAACGACTGAACAGAAAACCGCACAAAATACTTCTACCACGCCGGCTTTAGATTTTTTTAGCACCAATTTGACCGAACCTAAAGTACAAAAAACGATTGATCCGGTGATAGGTCGTAGTGAAGAAATTGATCGTTTGATTCATATTTTATCTCGCCGCACAAAAAATAATCCGGTATTGTTAGGTGAGCCGGGCGTTGGTAAAACCGCCATTGTGGAAGGCCTGGCCAAACGCATTTTACAACGCCAAGTCCCCAGCATTTTACTGGATAAAAAAATTTACCGACTGGATTTGGGATTGGTCGTGGCAGGCACCATGTATCGAGGAGAATTTGAAGCGCGTTTTAAACAAATTACGGAAGAGTTGAAGGAAAACCCCAACATTATCCTGTTTATTGATGAAATCCATACGCTGATTGGCGCCGGTGGCACGGGTGGTAGCGCGATGGATGCGGCCAACATTTTAAAACCCGGCCTGGCGCGCGGAGAAATTCGCTGTATCGGTGCCACCACACTGCGAGAATACCAAAAACATATCGAAGCTGATGCGGCCTTAGAACGTCGCTTTCAACCAATTCTGGTGGAGGAACCAGCTATGGATGAAGCGATTCAAGTGTTAAAAGGAGTAAAAAGTAATTACGAAACTTTTCATCGAGTAGCTATTAGCGATGCGGCCATTGAAGCTGCGGTTAAATTATCTGTGCGCTATATTCAAGATAAATTCTTACCGGATAAAGCGATTGATTTGCTAGATGAAGCGGCTGCGCGCTATAGAATTCGTCGACCGGCCAACCCGTTAGAACAAGCGGCTCAAAATGTGGCGGATAAATTAAAAACTGTCCAACGTAAAAAATTGGCCTTGGTGAAAGAAGAACATTTTGAAGAAGCGATTATCTTAAAAAAAACCGAGCGTGATTTAAAAACGCAATTAGACACCTTACGCCAACGCCTGGCAAAAATCGATGCCAAACAGTTAGGCACGATTGGGGCCGAGGATATTGCTGCGGTGGTGGCCCGAATTACCAAAGTCCCGGTTCAAGAATTACTGGCACCGGAAAAACAACGCCTGCTGGATTTAGAAACTATTTTGAATAGCACTGTTATTGGACAAACCGAAGCCACTAAAGCCGTGGCCGAAGCGATCCGCCGTTCCCGCGCCGGATTAACCCAAACTGATCGTCCAATAGGTTCGTTTTTATTTATGGGTCCTTCGGGCGTGGGTAAAACCGAACTGGCCAAAACCTTAGCCAAAACCGTGTTTGGTGATATAAAAAATATCGTGCGCATTGACATGTCGGAATTTTCTGAAGGCTTTACCGTCTCCAAATTAATTGGCGCACCCGCCGGTTACGTTGGATATAAAGAAGGCGCTAAGTTAACGGACCAAATTCGTCATCGCCCTTACAGTTTAATTTTGCTGGATGAAATTGAAAAAGCTCATCGCGATATTTTTAATATTCTTTTGCAAATATTGGATGAGGGTCATTTAACGGATTCCACTGGGAAACGGGTCAACTTCAAAAATACCATTATTATCATGACTTCGAATATCGGTTTACGCCAATTCCAAGAACAGGTTGAACTGGGTTTTAATGTAACGCACGGTCAAAAAGTTTCGCGCGAATATTTGCACGTTAAAGAGCTGGTTTTAAAAGAACTGCAAAATCATTTTCGGCCAGAACTGCTTAACCGGATTGATAAAACTAT
>CAYYTZ010000075.1:0-6177 GCA_964474735.1 uncultured Gammaproteobacteria bacterium
CGAGCGTAGCGAGCGGTCAATTCCCCGTGCGACTATAATAATCGTACTATGAATTGCTGAATATCTGTGTTAAGATGGGTATATGCTCATAGATATTATTCGTGAACATATTACGCGGGAGCAGCTGAAACAGTTTGCTCATAACACCTTTGTTGATTTAGTTAAGACAGTAGTCGATGTTGATCGTGGCATTATGGCAGTCGGAGGGGAACTACATGCTGATGAAGAAACTGTTTTGCTTGAAGATGGATCAAAGCAGACAAATTTATGGGGAATAAATTTATATCCAGATAAAACTGGAGAAGATTTTGTTGAGTTTGATTCCATGATTAACTTACGTCCTAGTCAGAATAATCGTTCTCGAGGTGTGGATGATCCAGCAATCCGGCAACAGATCATTGCAGTTGTAAGTAAATTAATTGCATAACATGACTGCACAACATCAACAATTAGCCAATGGTCGCTGGGTGCAATTTTCTTTGATGGAGCAGTTGGCTCATGTTGGTAGTGAAGTGGATCGAGCTGCTCATTGGATAAAAAAAGGGGATACGATCAGTAGTCACCGCTCGATTGATCGGGCTCTTGAGTTGATTGATTTGACTTTAGATGACCAGCGGTGGAATAAACGACGTAAAGAAATTGTCCGAGCTCGTGAGGTGCTGTGTGATCATTTTTATGGTGATAATGAATATCAATCCAGCACAGAATCATTACAGCGCTATTTCTTTAGTTTCGCGATGGCCGCTGCTAAATATCGCTAAAGCTGCTTGCCACTCCCGCAACGCCTGCACAATGGGGTTCAAATTCTCAATACAGTAGTCTACAGTTATATAACTTTATAAAGTTTGCATTTCTTTATAAAGTTTGATAATATTGACGTATGACTTACCAACAAAAGCTTGCCAGGTTATTAAAAATTACTGGTAAAACTCAAACGGACCTTGCCCAGCTGTTGCAAGTCAGTTTTGTAACTTTCAATAGCTGGATCAATAGTAAAAGTGTTCCACGTAAAAAGGCTCTAGAGAAGATAGATTTATTATACCAAGACTACACTGGTGTTCCAGAAGTCACTGCTTCAGAACTAAATTCGAAGAAGCAGCAAATTGCTGTGTATAAAAAACAGTTTCCTAATCCATTACAGTATATCCTGCAAAGACAAGACGTCTATGAAAGCTTTGTGCTTGAACTAACCTATCATACTAATAGTATTGAAGGAAGCACATTTACCGAACCAGAAGTACGAGCAGTCATTTTTGATGGTGTAACTATTCCGGATAAGACTGTTATCGAGCATCAGGAAGCTAAGAACCATCAAGCTGCTTTAGGAAATTTGATGCAGTGGCTAACCAAACATCAGCAATCAAAACATATTACAGAAGAGTGGGTCAAAAAACTCCATTCAATTTTAATAAATGGCATTCGAGTCGATGCCGGCAATTACCGTTGCCATGGTGTACGTATTGTTGGCTCCCACGTTCCGACAACGAATTACTTGAGAGTCAATGACCGCATGCAAGAATTTATACGAAATGTTCAGATAAAATCTGATGAAGACCAAGTTGGACACATGGCAAAAGTACATGCGCAATTTGAAAAAATCCATCCATTTTCTGATGGAAACGGACGGGTTGGCAGGTTGCTGATGCACGCTCAGGCCTTACAGCATGGATTACCGCCTGTTTTGATTAAACAAGAAAAGAAGCAAGCCTATTATACGTATTTACAGAGGGCACAGCTTGAAGAAAAATACATGTTTTTAGAATCATTTATCTATGACGCTCTACTTGAATCGTACGCTTTGCTGCAAACCACTAGATAACAGCTGTCGCCATTCCTGCAGTGCCTGCACAATGAGGTTCAATTCCCCGTGCGACTACTGTTCCAACATACTAAAATACCGCTCTTGTCTATCCGGTAATACGGTCACCACTAAACCACTGGGGTGATTTTGTTCGATATATTTTTCTGCGGCCAAAACATTTGCTCCGGCGCTAATTCCCACCAGCAAGCCAAGTTCGCGCGTTAAGCGGTTCATCCGCGCTATCGCTTCCGCACACGACACTGCTATGGCTTTAGTTACTTTAGTCATATCAACCAATGGCGGAATAAATCCGTCACCAATCCCTTGAATACTGTGTGTACCTGGCGCACCGCCGTTCATCACCGCAGATTCACTGGGCTCGACCGCGATTGTAACAAGTTGCGAATTCTCTTTTAATAAAGCGTCACGGACCCCCATTAAGGTTCCGCCGGTACCGGTACCAGCCACCCAAACTGTAATAGTTTTATTTGGCACAGCCAGTTGCGCGACTTGTTCCAAGATTTCTGGGCCGGTTATCTGCGCATGACACAATCGATTATCCGGATTTTCAAATTGGTTTGGGTTAAAGGCATTATACTGTTTCACTAATTCATCACGCTTGGCCACTGCTCCGGTAAAATCACCAGCGCCAACTTCTACAATCTCCGCACCAAAAGCTCTAAGCATCTGCTTGCGCTCCACGCTCATATTACTTGGCATAACAACAATCATACGATACCCACGCTCAGCTGCTAACATCGAAAAAGAAATACCGGTATTCCCACTGGTTGCTTCAATAATAATATTACCGGGGCGTAATTCGCCGCGCTGTTCCGCTGCCGTTAAAATAAACTCAGCTATGCGGTCTTTAATGCTACCACTGGGATTAACCGATTCTAATTTCGCATACAGCTGATCGCTAATGCGAATTAATGGGGTGTGACCAATGGCTTGGCTGACAGCATTTTTTTGCATGGGCATAGAATATAGTAAATTAAGAAGCCTGCCAAGATAATACGTAAGAAACCCTCCTCCTCGCTTAACGTATAACTAAGTCGCTCGAGGAGGCTTCTTACTTGCTTGCTCAACTCTAGCTGAATCAGTATAATAGCAGTACTCATGGCGCCAAAAAAAGAACTCAAACACAAACTCAAAGATTTAGAAAAAAACGATGCCGAACATCCTGACGATTTTTTTTCACGGGCGTCTACTTTGTACACCAACGACACACCGCCATCACAGCGTGATAACCAAGCCGGTGAAGTGTGGGTGACTCAACACGATGGCTATGAAGGTCAGTTGGCTATTGATGTGTTCCATGATGATAATAACCTATATATCAAAGCAATTATTGGCGGTTTGCGCCCAGAAGATGTTGAAGTTCATTTAAATAATGACATGATCACCATCAAGGGGAAACGGGTGCCGCCGGATCAAACTATTTTACCGGAAAATTATTTTATTCAAGAATGTTATTGGGGCGGCTTCTCCCGTTCAATTATTTTACCGGTAGATATTCAAACCGATCGGGTGGAAGCTATAACCGAAAATGGTATTTTGTCTATTACCTTGCCAAAATCTAAGCGCCCAAAAAATACGCGCATCCCAATAAAAGAAATCACCAATGGCTAAACGCAAAACAAAAAAAGCCAACGGAGAACCGGGCGAGTCAGACGAACAAAAAGCAAAAAAAGTTGAGCCGATGGCTGTGGCATCTACCCACCAGCCAGTTGCTGAACGTGCCAACACTTCAGACTCAACTTCAACCGCAACGGACGACACTGCCAAACTAAGTGCCTTACGCCGAACATTGAGTTTAATATTGAAATTAATTGGAATCGGTTTAGTATTTTGTTTACTTGCGGTCATCGGCTATTTTGGCTACGAATATACCCACACTAATAAAGTTTATGCCGGTATCACCGCGGCTGGCCAACCGGTAGGCGGAAAAGACTTCGTTTCGGCAGCCCAACCACTTTTGAATTATAAAACAAAACTAGATACTGACGGCCTCACTTTTACCTATAAAGACACAACTCTTACCCTGCCATTAAAAAGCGAGCCGGACGCCATACCTCTGATTGAAATAGATGTTGATGGTACCATCCAAACCGCTATTGGTTACGGCCGCAGTGCTGACTCTTTGGGAAATCTCAAAAACAAGCTCGCTGCCTTAATAAAAGGTAGAGCTGTACCGCTTCAATACACCGTGCAAACCGAAACCATCACAGATTTATTAAGCGCAAAATTTGATGAAGTCACCACGCCGTATCAAAATGCTGCTTTAACCTTAGTTGATGATGACACTTTAACCGTAACACCACATAGCGATGGCACATCTCTGCACTGGCCAACCGTACTTACAAATGTTGAACAAATGCTTGGCAATTTAGAGCCAATTAATTACAACCTTGCGCTTGAAACGGATCCGGCACCAATCACAACGGAAATGGCCGAGGCGGTATTGGCTGATGCGAATTCAATTCTCGAACTGGCGCCCTTGACCCTCACCTACGAAGATCAAACTTTTACCATTGAAAAAACTGAACTAGCTGATTGGCTAACCTTAACCACGGCTGATTCATCCGCCACCACCGCAGTTCAGGTTGGACTAGACGAAACAGCTATCCGAGCTTCGCTTGACCCCATTGCGGCAGAAATTAATATTCCGGTAAAAGAAGGACGTTTTAGTTTGGATGTGGTGGCAGATGAGGTGAAACTAACACAGTTTGAAGATGGCCAAGACGGCTTAGGTGTGGAATTAGAAAAAACCGTGACGACAATTTCTACTGCTCTGCTTACTGAGCACGCCAATACAATTGCACTGGTGGTTGAAGTAACCAAGCCGCGCGCCACGCCAGATAGTTTAGATGGTTTAGGTATTAAAGAATTGTTAGGAACGGGCGAAACCAGTTTTGCCGGCAGCCCCTATAATCGTACTTTAAATATTGAACGTGGAGCTGATTTATTAAACGGCTTATTAATTGCTCCGGGCGAAACCTTTTCATTATTAAGTATTCTTAGACCATTTGATGCCGCTAATGGTTGGTTGCCAGAATTAGTAATTAGAGATAATAAGTTAGAAAAAGAACTAGGCGGTGGTTTATGCCAAGTTGGTTCAACGGTTTTCCGAGCGGCCATGATGTCTGGGCAAGAAATTGTGGAACGCCGCAATCATTCTTGGGCGGTATCATATTATAATTATAATGGCAAAGCCGGAGTTGATGCCACGATTTATGACCCGTCACCGGATTTCAAATTTAAAAATACTACGAACCATTATATGCTCTGGCGCACCCGCGTTGAAGGTTATAATTTATATTTTGAATTATGGGGCACTTCCGATGGACGCAACGGCTATTTTACCGAACCAACTAATTATGGTTACGTTTCACCGGGACCAACCGAAGAAGTAGTGGATGAAAGTTTAGCACCCGGAGCCCGTAATTGTGCTCAACATGCCTACACCGGTGTTACTGCCTCATTTGATTATATTATTGACTGGGCCGATGGCACTCAAACTAAAGAAAATTTTACCAGTGTGTATAAGGCGCAACCAGCTCGCTGTTTAGTTGGCCCGGAAGAAACCACAGAAACTACACCCACTGAAACTATCACCGATACGACCACGCCAACCGAGACACCTACCGAAACTCCCACTGAAAATACCAACAAGAATTCCAATACCAACAAAAAAAATAAAAAGAATTAAAAAATCCCAACTTTCTGTAGGCAAGAGAACCTGCGGAAGGATGCATAAAGCCGGAGCCTCGTGTATCCTGCCAACAGATTCCCATGCTCGTCGTGCCTACAGGAAGCCGGGATCATTTCTCATGCGGTGCACCCAAAGATGCACATAAAAAGAACCAGCGAGTTTAGCGTAAAAATTGACTTTTGTCAAGGTGGGCTGTTTATCATTTGATATTATTTAGCTAATATTAGGTTTTTATTTTTGTATGAAGATTTTGCTTGACCGCCCGGCCAACATCCATTAACCCGTGCGCACCGTACTGGGTAGCGCAAACCCTGGTATGGTGATCAACATCGTTCGTGACAGGGAATACTGTCATGGCTATAGTTTCGACTCTCCTCGAGCAGGTTGGTCTATCCGCGACCAGCCTGACCGACATCCATACTCGCCTCAAGGCCGCAGAGCTGAAAGGCGAAAATGAAGTAGCGGCTGGGTGGCATGAAGCCATCGGGAAGATCGACCTGCTGCGGCTCGAGGTCGAAGAACGCATCACGCGTCTCGTCACCGCCGCACTCGAGCGGCACAACCACCTCGAACTCCGTCGCAAGGAAGACGAGGCCGAGATACTCCTGGAGTTGATCGAACACTTCCGCGCAGACCATGTGCTGTCCTTCTCCTGGGGCGG
>CAYYTZ010000076.1:0-5935 GCA_964474735.1 uncultured Gammaproteobacteria bacterium
TCAATTCGTCAGCCGGCATCGTATTGCGGGGTGGTTGGTTTACGCCCCACTTACGGACGAGTTTCGCGCTATGGAGTGTTTCCCATGGCGTCATCCATGGATACCATTGGTCCTTTTGCCAAAACGGTAGAAGATATAGCGCTGGTAATGGAACAACTGGCCGGTCGGGACATTTTTGATAGCACAACGGTTAGTCAGCTGGTTGATAAATATAGCCAATTATTGGACGAACCTTTTGATCATCTGACTATTGGCGTGGCGAAAGAATATTTTGAAGTGGCCGGATTGGACAACAACGTTCGCGCCGTTTCCGAAAATGTTATTACTAAGTTGCAAAAAGCTGGGCATATTATTAAACCAATTTCGATGCCATATACTAAATATGCCATTCCCACTTATTATATTTTAGTTCCATCAGAAGTCAGTTCAAATTTAGCACGGTTTGATGGAATCAAGTATGGTTATCATGCGGCTGAGGCGGAAGATTTATATACGGTGTATGCGTGGTCGCGCGGTCAAGGTTTTGGCGATGAAGCCAAACGACGCATCATGATTGGTACTTATACATTATCGGCCGGTTACTTTGACGCCTATTATTCTAAGGCCATGAAAGTGCGCACACTCATTCGTCAAGATTTTGATAAAGCTTTTAAAGATGTTGATGTGTTGATTGCACCATCTTGTCCGGGCGTGGCTTTTCCGGTGGGAGAAAAAGAAGATCCCATTTCGATGTATCTGGAAGATACGTTTACCGCACCCGCTTCTTTGGCTGGGATGCCGGCTTTGGTTGTGCCCGCGGGCGAAATTAACGGCTTACCGGTTGGTGTACAAATTATTGGGCCGCAGTGGTGCGAAGACTTAGTCCTACGAGTTGGTCGGTTAATTGAGCGCTTGTCAGGACGGTAAAAGTTTGCTATACTAATAATATGCCAAAGATCTTGCTCGTGGAGGATGATGAGATGCTCCACGGAATGTATACGCAAAAATTTAGAAACCAAGGCTATGAAGTGGTTTCCGCTTACAATGGCGCTGATGGCGTAAAAATGACCGAAACCGAAAAACCCGATGTGGTTTTACTTGATGTGATTATGCCGAAGATGGATGGTTTTGTGGCTTTGAAAAAAATTCGTAAAAATCCCGTCACCGCAAAAGTTCCGGTAATATTATTGACCAATTTAGGTCAAGAAGAAGATGTCCGTAAAGGTCGCGAACTGGGCGCTGACGATTATTTTATTAAAGCTAACCATACTCCGCAAGAGGTGGTTGATAAAGTTAAAGCCTTACTCAAATGACCCAACGTTCGTTAATTATTGTAAAGCCAGATGCTTTACAACGTAATTTACTTGGTGAAATTATTCATCGTTTTGAACGCAAAGGTTTAAAAATTGTTGGCCTTAAAATGATGGCCATTGATGATGTTAAAATTGTTGAGCATTATTCCCATCATGCTGATAAGCCTTTTTTTGCTGATTTAAAGCGGTTCATGCAATCTTCGCCGGTGGTGATGATTGCCTTGGAAGGGTACGAAGCCATTGATGCGATTCGTTTAATTGTTGGACCAACTAAAGGTCGGGCGGCCGATGCCGGTAGTATTCGCGGAGATTTTGCCATGAGTGTGCAATATAATATTATCCATGCCTCCGATTCGGCCGAAAATGCCAAAGCGGAAATTGCGCGCTTCTTTAATGAAGGCGAATTATTTGATTATCAAAAAATTGACTACGATTGGGTTTACGGTAGCGATGAACGATAAAATATCGTAACAGGGGAACTGAAATTTGACAAAAAAAAGGTTACTGTTTATACTGCCCAAGACTATGAATAACTTGCAACGCTACTTTAGCTGGTTCTGGTACGTAATGCTCCGAAGGGTGCAAGTGTTTTCTGTAGTTAATAGATAAAAAGACTAACATAAAAACACCACAGACCTTTCGGAGCACATCTGAAAGGCCTGTTTTAATTAATAGGCCTTAAAAACCTTAATCAAACAAAGAAATATGATAATTGTTATGAAAGAATTAGCACCAAAAGATCAAGCTCTGGCGGTGGTGCAGCAAGTCGAAGAACTTGGACTGAAGCCCGTTTTACTAGAAGGCACCGAACGCAATGTTATTGCCGTGATTGGTGATGAGCGCACGATTGATATTCACGTTTTAAACTCGTTTGAAGGCGTAGAAAAAGTCATGCGGGTGTTAGCGCCATTTAAATTGGCTTCGAATGAACACGCCAAAGGTAAATCAGTTATTAAAATTACCGATACAGTTTCTATTGGCGACAAACAAATCGCCGTGATGGCCGGAAATTGTGCGGTAGAATCATTACCCACATCGTTAGCTACGGCCAAAGCCGTGCAAGCGGCAGGAGCAATTATTCAGCGGGGCGGCGCCTTTAAACCACGTTCTTCCCCGTACTCCTTTCAGGGCTTGGGCGAAGAAGGTTTGTTGGTATTGCGTGAGGTAAAAAAACAAACTAATTTACCGATTATTACAGAAATTTTAGATCCTCGGCACGTTGAACTAATTGCCGAACACGCCGATATTTTACAAGTTGGTACACGCAATATGCAAAATTTTGAGCTGCTACGTGAATTAGGTAATGTAAAAAAACCAGTATTATTGAAGCGGGGAATGTCGGCTACCATTGAAGAATTTCTAATGTCGGCTGAATATATTTTATCTAGCGGAAATCCTAATGTCATTTTATGTGAACGTGGGATTAGAACTTACGAAACTGCCACACGCAATACCTTAGATATCTCGGCCATCCCGGTATTAAAGAATATGACTCATTTGCCCGTGATAGTTGATCCTTCACATGCGGCCGGTAAACGTGATTACGTTGCTGCCTTGGCTAAGGCGGCTATTGCAGCTGGTGCAGATGGTTTGTTGTTAGATGTACATCCAGATCCTAAGAAATCGTTGGTTGATCCAGATCAAGCACTTAACTTTGCTCAGTTTACAGAATTAATGGGTGAAGTTCGTAAAATTGCCGAAGCCGTTGGCCGCACGCTTTAATAAATGAGTATGAATACAAGAATTGCTTCACCTCACAACGCAAACACGACTCCGCTCACCCGGAGCGATCGGTGCTGCGCGCGCTACAGTTCGCTCTCATAGTGTTTGCTTAGTGAGTGAAGCAACTCATTGATTTTATGTATTATCAAAAAATCGTTCAAACTTTACCTTATCAACCGCCACTGGAAACGTTCGCGCAATTTGCTGACTCAGTTCCAGGAGCACTGTTGGAATCGGCCGACATAGCGCCAATTTATGGGAGACAGAGTTTGTTTTTTGTTGACCCGATTGTCGAGATAATCGGAAAAGGCGAACGGTTCATAGTAAAAGCTTTACAACCAGCCGGAGAAACTCTTTTAGAACAATTAACGCAAGCTGACCTGGCCTTTGCCTTGCGCCTTAAGCGAACTCGTCGACAAATCACTGGAACAGTGCGCACCAGCAATAAATTTACCAACGAAGCGGAACGTTCTAAACAAATTACTACGGCGACGATTATTCGAGTTATGCTGAAGCGGTTTGCTACAACCGATCCGTATTTCGGCTTATACGGCGCTTTTAGTTACGACTTTGTGCGTTTGTTTGAACAATTGCCTAAGCGCCTGCCGATTTTAGCGCAACCAGATTTTCATTTGTACATACCGGATTTGATTTACGTGTATGATCATTTTAAAGAGACGGCAAATTTATTATATTTTAAGTTAACGAACGAATCGTTAACGGAACGTTTGGCTAGAATTCCACGTAGTCCAAAGCGAACCAGCCTGCAATTTAAAGTTGGACGTTTGCAATCTTCTATTTCGGCTCCGGCTTATCAAAAAAATGTGCAAAAGGCACAGGAGTATATGAAAATAGGCGATATCTTTGAAGTGGTGTTGTCGCGCAAATTTACCGCCTCATTTCGTGGTTCGGCCTTGGGGGTGTATGCCCAGTATCGCGCCGTTAATCCTTCACCCTATATGTTTTATTTTCGTTTTCCGGAACAGACGGTGTTGGGGGCATCTCCAGAAATGTTTGTAAAAGTTGAAAACAACCTAGTGATGGTCCGTCCAATTTCTGGTACGGCTAAGCGTAGTGCGGATTCCATGCAAGATTATCAATTATTGTTGAATTTACTTAATAGTCCAAAAGAAAAAAGTGAACTGGATATGTTGATTGATTTGGCGCGTAACGATGTAGCGCGCGTTTGTAAACCCGGCATCAGTCTGCAAGATTATCGGTATGTAGAAAAATATTCCAAAGTGATGCATACCATTGCGCATGTCACTGGACAACTGGATGCAAAACGTTACACGGCCTTTGATGCCTTGATTGCCTGTTTAAATGCCGGTACCTTAACCGGTGCGCCAAAAATTAGGGCTATGGAAATTATTGAAGAGCTAGAACCAGTGCGTCGTGGTTTGTATGGTGGATGTGTTGGTTACTTAACTTTCAATAATGAACTTAATACCGGCATAACTATTCGCTCCGCCGTAATTGAACAGGGAAAAATTACCACGCAAGTTGGCGCCACGTTATTATTGGATTCAAATCCGGCAGCAGAATTTGAGGAAACCGAAAACAAAGCTGCGGCCTTAGTTAAAGTAATGCAACAAGTATGAAACAATCACATAAAAAGAGCCACATAGTCTTGATCGATAATTTTGATTCATTCACTTATAATTTGGTGGATTATTTTAAGCAGTGTGGTGCTGAACTAACGGTATATCGTAACACCGTGCCAGTTGGAACAGTGGCCAAGACCAAAGCGGATCTGATTGTTTATTCACCCGGGCCGGGTAATCCAAGTCAAGCTGGCCATTTATTGAATTACATAAAATATTTTTCGCGTCCGCAGCGGGTAGTTCCGCAATTTGGAGTGTGTTTAGGATTACAGGCCATGATTGAAGCCTTTGGTGGGAGTTTGCAAATATTGACCCAACCGGTGCATGGCAAAGCTTCCGTTATCCAGCATGATGGTAAAACTATCTTTCGGAAACTGCCTAACCCGTTGCCGGTTGGTCGGTATCATTCGTTGGCCGCAAAAAAAGTTCCAGATTGTTTTACGGTTTCGGCTCAAACGGTGAGTGACAATATTGTTATGGCGATTCGTCACAAAACTTTGCCGATTGAAGCGGTGCAATTTCATCCGGAATCAATATTAACCAGTCCAATGTCTGCCGGGTTACAGCTAATTAAAAATTTATTATGAAAGAATATTTATTAGCGCTGCAACAGGGTAAAACATTTTCGCGCGCAGAGGCTGCAGCGTTAATGACTGCGTTATTGCAGCCAAGCGCCGAGCCGGTGCAAATTAGCGCTCTTTTATTTGCTTTGAGTGCAAGGGGTGAAACAGCCGAAGAAGTGTTAGGTTTTGTTGAGGTGCTGCGCCAACATATGCAACCGTTGGATGTGTCGTCGCCAGTATTGGATACTTGTGGCACTGGGGGCGATGGTCAAACCACTTTTAATATTTCTACGGCAGTGGCTTTAGTGTGCGCAGCTATGCAGGTGCCAGTGGTAAAACATGGCAATACTGCTATCAGTTCGCAATCTGGCAGTGCGGATTGTTTAGCAGCGTTGCATATTCCAACTCAATTAACCGGAGCTGCAGCGCAACAATATTTTACCGAACATAATTTTGTTTTTGCTTTTGCACCACTTTATCATCCGGCTTTAAAAACTCTGGCACCAATTCGCAAAGCGTTGCAAGTGCGGACCATTTTTAATTTTTTAGGACCTTTATTGAATCCGGCGCGTCCGGCTTATCAATTAGTTGGGGTGGCGGATATTTCTAAAGCCAAGTTGTTGGGTGAAGTTTTGCTCAATAACGGCGTGCAACACGCTGTGTTGGTGCATAGTGCCGATGGTCTGGATGAAGTTAGTATTGCCGCTCCCACCACAGTTTTTGATTGCACAGCCAGTGGCGTAAAGCAATTTAC
>CAYYTZ010000077.1:0-5887 GCA_964474735.1 uncultured Gammaproteobacteria bacterium
TTTCGATACATTGGTGTTGTACTACAACAAAGATCTGTTGGATAAAGCGAACATTCCTGTGCCAGCTGCCACTTGGGACGATTTTGTTAAACAGGTTCCAAATTTAACTTTAGTTGATGTGAATGACAACATTATTCAATCTGGCGCCGCTTTAGGTACGAGTGAAAATATTCCGCGCTTTTTTGATATTATTTCACTGTTAATGATGCAAAATGGAGCCACCATGACCAATGGCAGCAATGTTATGTTTGATCGTGAAATCGATAATAATGGACAGAATTTTTTGCCGGGTGTGCAGGCGGTTGAATTCTATACCAGTTTTGCCTCACCAACTGTCGAATGGTATAGCTGGAACACCGAACAAGAGAATGCCTTGGAGTCTTTTATTGCTGGAAAAACTGCCTATTTTATAGGTTATCACTTTAATTTAGCCGATATTCAAAGCCGCGGCGACCAGTTAAATTTTGATATCGCGCCCATTCCACAAGTTGATTTAACTGCAGCGGTAAACTATCCAAATTACTGGGTGGAGACAGTGACGGTAAACTCACCTAATCAAGATGCCGCTTGGGAATTTATTGAAGAACTTACTACCAATCAAACTAATGTTGCGGCGATTCTAGAAATAACTAAAAAGCCGGCGGCGCTCCGTACGTTAATTGAAAAACAAAAAGAAGATTTTGTGCTTTCGATTTTTTCTAATCAAAGCCTAACGGCACAAAGTTGGTATGCCGGCAAAGAACCAAAAGCCGCTGAAGATGAATTTGCTGACATGATTACAATTATTAATGAAAGTCGGCTCGACACGCTTACCGCTGTCGAAAACACCGCCGCCAAGATAGAACTCACCTATGAAAAACTATAAAGCCAAACGCGGTTTTGAATTCTCTTTTGTACTGATCAGTTTAATTGTAGTGACCTTTGTAGTGTCTTTTGTTGGTTTGCTACAACCAAGTGCGGCTGAAGCTTCTGTCCAGATTGTTCCACCAACCTGTACCGATGCCGATGGTTGTTCTATCTGTGAAATAGTTGAAATCTTCACTAATGCAGCAGATTTGGTTGGCATTTTTTTAAGCAGTATCGCACTATTAATGTTTATTCTGGGTGGCTTTATGTGGATTTTTTCTGCCGGACAGGCGGAGCGAGTTGAGAAAGGGAAAAAAATTATTCTGGGCACCTTGACTGGTCTGGTTATAGTATTTTTAGCCTGGTTTGCAGTTAATGTAATTGTGCGAGTAGCGTCCTCGTCTGGCGGCAACGCCCAAGGCGGTCTTGGCACCTCTACTTATATTTTCAGTCGAGGTTGGTGGGATCAAAGGTATTGTCAGCCAGCCACGCCGACTACTTGTAAAAATTATTCAATTGGGACGCTTTGCGGTTATAGCGGTGACACTGGTTGTGGTGCAATAGGAAGTGGTTGTACTTGTTATCGTTCACTCGACCCAGCTGGAGATAATAACCTTTGTGCCGGAGACGATGTTAGTAGTATTGGGTCTGCTACCTATACGAATACAGGATGCTTTTGCGCTAGTCAATGTAACCGCTATAAAGCATTTAGTGGAAGAGCTTCGGTTTGTATTAATAAGGCTTCAGCGTATACGGGTCATGAAAGTAATTACACCCCAGTTACAGGCGTTACTTGTGTAGTGGATACCGAAATTTGTGTAATTCCGGTTACTCCGTAAGTGCTTGGGTTGCAATTTACAAAAAATGATGTATAATACGCTTTATATATGATATTGTCCCGTAAACTTATCGCTGTTTCTGCAAGTGCTCTGGGTTGGGCGGCTCCGCTTGTTGCCTTGGCGGCGGGTTCAACTCTACTGCCACCGTTTGGCACTGCCACCACCCAACAAGAGCCGGTTTTAATAATTGCTACTATTATTCAGGTATTATTGGGTTTTGTTGGTGCTGTTACCTTGTTAATTTTTATCTGGGGTGGTTTTAATCTAATCTTTTCTGGCGGTGAAGCGGAAAAAATCAAAAAAGCCCAGTCAACTTTATTGTGGGCAGTAATTGGTTTGGCTATTATTTTAAGTAGTTACGCAATATTGCAATACACTTTCAACGCTCTAAAGATTGTCTCTGGTGGCACTTAATTTAAAAATTCGTAATTTCAACAAACTCGCGAAAAATATACGATGTAATAGAATAGGAAGCTAAAATCAACAACAATCCAATTGCGCTACCGGCCAAAATATCCTTGGCCTTTTTTATTTCTTCCTCATTGCCACGTGATAGTAACCATATAAATCCTGCGTAAACAGTTAATGAAATGGCAATGGCGCCCAATAAGGTTAAGAGTAAATTTACAATCTGGGCGGCAGTCAATAGTGGCCCTTCGGCTGCAACGTTTTCGTAACCACCTAGTTTACTGCCGGTTTGAACAGTATTTAAAACCGTGTTGTCTTCGCTGTACTGGGCATTACCATCAATTGGTTGTGTAGTATAAGCTAACACAGATGCGGCTGCGATTGTCAGTAGCACTAACGAAAGAGAGAAAATAGCAAATGCTTTAGTTTTGCGGACCATTTTCTACTGCATTAACTAAGTTCTCAAATACATAACTGGTTATACCATACGAGGCCAAAATTATTAATATTCCAAAGAAAGCTCCAGATAATATATCCTTAGCTTTTTTAACTTGTTCTTCGTTACCCGCTGCCAACATCCATAAAAAACCAGCATATACTACTAATACAATCGCCAGCAAACCAAGCAAACCAAGTACCCAATTAATTACTCCCGCGGTCACTTCGCCCGGATTAGCATCACCTAGGCCAGAATTTTGTTCAAAATTTCCACCTGGGTCCACTTCAATCACGCTAGGCTGATAAGCCGCAAATACTATGACCGGAGCAAGCGCTACTGTTACTAGCGACAGACTGATGAGAAAGGTATAAATATTTTTTTTCATAAATGTGTTCTGTTTGTATTGATCTAACTGTTTAAGATGTCACTGTCGCGCCGGTAATATTAGCTACGGTAGTAAAGACAAATTGAGTTATGCCTAATGACGCCAATACAATAATTAACCCCAACACTGTACCAACAATAATATCTTTAGCTTTTTTAACTTCTTCGGCGTTACCACGCGCCCAAATCCATAAAAAACCAGCATAGAGCAATAAGGCCACACATAATGCAGCCAGTAGCGACAAAGCTACGTTAATCAAGTTCAATGCAACAAACGTTGGTGAGGTTTTACCAAGTGTAATTAACTCAATGTTGCCAGTAGTTTTATTGATAAGCCCGGTTGGATCACTACCAGTTGGATTAAAAAATAATGCCTTCGTAGCAAATGGCGCAGCTATCATAAAACCCACTAGCAACAGTAAGGATATTTTTTTAAATTTTGTTATCAATTGAATCATAGGTGTAGTTCACTATTAGTGTAAAGTAACCATCCTAAAAAAGCCAGCCTGGAAAAACTGACAAGTTGTTTTGTTAATAATTACCGATAAATGAGAATAATCCATACTAAGTTAGGCCTGTTTTGTTGTAAAGCTGCATAAACACTAAATATGACATGCCATAAGCGGATAAAATAATAACCAGACCAATAATCGCCCGAAACAAAACAGTTTTGGCCTTGCCAATTTCTTCTTCATTCCCTTTGGCTAATACCCAAATTACGCCACCGTACACCAATAAAACTAAAAAAACCAACCCCAGCAGACCAATCAAAATATTCACAGCGGCAAAGGTGGCACTCACCGGATCCTTTGACCCCAAACTTAACATAGTATATGCAGTTAAAGACGACATAACACCACCCGTGCTTTCAGCTCCAACGCTACCATCAAAGGGCAATGTGGTTGGTGTATAAGTTACGGGTGCTGTTGAGGCAGCAACACTACTTACGGCTTGAACCTCGCTTGGCTGAATAATAAACACCAAACTAATAAGTATGGTTTGTAGTAATATTCCAAAAAAGAAGCGCTTTCCCATAAACAATTATTGAACCGTGCCTCCAGTTACATTACTAGCCAAAAATGAAAAAATTAAATATGCTAAACCGTACGACATCATTGTAATGGCTAAACCGGTAATTGAACCCGCGATAATATCTTTAGCTTTTTTTACTTCCTCTTCATTGTCTCGGGCTTTAAACCAAATAAAGCCAGCATACAACATAAGCACCAGCGAAATGGTACCTAAAAACCCCAGGGCTAAATTGATTATACGTATGCCTATTGTAGCCGGATCATCTCCTGTGGTTAAAAAGGTCAAGGCTTCTATACTCCCAGAATCATCTGCTACGGTATTACCATTTAGACCTAGCGGATTTTCTGATGGATTGAAATTAACCTTTGTCCCGTCACTAGCAATGACATCAGCGCCGGTTGGAGCTGGGGCTGGAGTTGAACCAAAAACAATTTGTGGGAGCAACAAAACCACCCCGATAATTACGTAAGTATTAATATTGAACCGCATTGGTAATCCGGGTTAAATAGTAGAATACAAACTGGGTTAATCCAAATGAGGCCAAAACTACCAATAAACCAATAATAGCTCCCCGAATCATATCCTTAGCTTTGGTAATATCTTCTTCGTTGCCACGCGCCCACAACCATGTCCAGCCACCATAGATCATTATTAAAACTGTAATGGTTCCAAGTATTCGCAAAAACACGTTAATAATTTGGGCTGCAACAATGACCGGGTCGTTTACACCAAGCCCAGTATCAGTCAAATTGCCATACACAGTGCCACCATTAAATGGGTTTAATGAAATGGTCACGGCTGAAGTCACGGCTGGGGACAGCCAAAGCAATATCACTAAAGAAGTAATTATAAGCAATGGTTTTTTTAATTTTTTCATATTTTTCTTCATGCTCCGGTTGTGGCGTAACGAATAGCTGTGAAGACATATTGGGCTAAGCCGTACGATGCCATTACGATCACTAAACCAGTTACTGCTCCTTTTAAAATATCCTTGGCTTTTTTGATTTTTTCTTCCTCTCCGGCAGCGAATAACCACATGAAACCGGCTATCAAAATAAGCACAATGGTTATCATACCCAAGAAAATCAACGAGGTATTGACGATGGTAAAAATAATATAGGCCGGATCTTTCGTGCCCAATTTACTATAGGCCTGTAGAGGTGTTGCAATGCCCCCTGCCGTCGGATCAAACGATAAGTCGTAGGCTAGAGTAGCAATTGGGAACAGCGCCATACCCCCTAAACCAGTGTATATTAGTTTTTTGAAACGAGAAGTCATTAAGTGAAATATAACACAACTTTGGGCTAAAAGTCAAGCCACTATAGCACCCCCCTTTACAAATCTAAAAAAACTCTCTATAATATAGTTAATTAAATTAAGTTTAACTAAATGAAGAAGCATTTTATGCAAAAACTTTCCACACGCTTCTACCGTTTAGCTGCCCTCGGTATAGGATCAGCTAGTCTTGCGGTAGCAAACATGGCTAGTGCACTTACTGTCGAAGACATCGACAATACAGGTGTAACAGATAACCTTATCTTGGGTAACGAAACCCCAGAGGCTTTGGCCATTTCTGTAATTAACTGGGTTCTTGGTCTTTTGGCCTTGGTTGCTGTAGTTCTGATTTTAGTTGGTGGCTTCCGTTGGATGACTGCCGGTGGTAACGAAGAAAAAGTTGAGAGCGCTAAGAAAACTCTTTATGCCGCTTTGATTGGTCTAGTGATCATCTTAGCTGGTTGGGGTGTTTCTGTGTACGTGATTAACAACTTGTTAGACTTCACCAACGCTGGTTAATTTTCATTAATCACGTTAACCAAAAGCGGTCCGTGTGGGCCGCTTTTGTTTTTATGTCTTACACATGAATAACAGTTTGACGCCTCTTTCACAAACACTACGAGAGCGAACCGTAGTCGCGCGCAGCCCAGCCAGACTCAGGGGT
>CAYYTZ010000078.1:0-5830 GCA_964474735.1 uncultured Gammaproteobacteria bacterium
CCGAAGTTTGTGCAGTTGCTGAATCAGGTATAGCAACCGCAGCAGATTTCCAGCAGGTTCGGGCTTTGGGCTATCAAGCCGCGCTTATCGGCACCGCTTTAATGAGCTCGCCAGCACCGGCTCAATTGATTAAAGATTTTTACACCTATGGCATTTAACGCGCATTACCTGCCAGCCATAAAAGTGTGTGGCATCACCAATATTTCCGATGCATTGTTGGCCGCTAAATTAGGGGCGCGCTATCTTGGTTATGTTTTAAATTATTCCGCTAGTCCGCGGCGGTTAACTGCCGCCGAATGTATGAATATTATAACGGCGGTGCGGGCTTCGTATCCAAAAGTGCAACAAGTGGGAGTGACAGTAGATTTGCAACCAGAAACTATTAATGAATTGGTGCGACGTTTGCGATTGGATGTGGTTCAACTGCACGGCGCAGAATCAATTGCAACGGTGCAAGCTATTCGCGCTCCCAGTATTTGGAAGAGTGTGATTTTAAATGAACCAGCGGCGGTGGCACAGTTAGTTGAGTATGCGCCTTATGTGCAAGCCTTGCACATTGATGCCGGACGGGGCAGTGGCAAAATTATTTCTGCAGATTTATTACAAGCCACGGTAACAGCGCTAGCTAAACTTGGCTCCACTGCTAAGCCCTTAGTTATCGCCGGAGGGATTTCACCAAACAATGTTGATCAGTTTTTATCTTACCAAGCTGCTGTATTAGACGTGAATAGCGGAGTAGAGGCGCAGCCCGGAAAAAAAGATCCACAATTATTACAAAAATTATTTCAAACTATTTATGCTTACGCCTGATCAATTATTTTTTAAAACTAAATACGAGGCCGATGCGGCGGGGCACTTTGGTGAATTTGGTGGGCGATATCTGCCGGAATTATTATTGCCCGCGCTGGAACAATTAGAGCAAGCTTTTACCGCAGCGAAAAATGATCCAACTTTCCGTCAAGATTTTTTAGATTTGTTGAGAAATTATGTTGGTCGACCATCGCCCTTGGTCATGGCTAAACGTTTAACCGCGCAGTGTGGTGGCGCCCAAATATTTTTAAAGAATGAAGGCCTCAATCATACTGGCGCACATAAAATTAATCATTGTGTGGGGCAGGCGTTATTGGCGCGGCGAATGGGTAAAACTCGTTTAATTGCGGAAACCGGAGCGGGGCAACATGGGGTAGCTACGGCCACTGTGGCGGCAAAATTCGGTTTAAAATGTACCGTTCATATGGGCGCCAAGGATATTGAGCGGCAAGCTCCTAATGTGTTTTGGATGCGTGAATTGGGCGCCGAAGTTGTCAGCGTTACCCATGGTCAGCAAACCTTAAAAGATGCCGTAACCAGTGCTGTGCAAGATTGGATGAGTGATCCGGAAAATAGCTATTATTTACTTGGCTCGGCGTTGGGCCCCCATCCTTACCCAAGCATGGTGCGTGATTTTCAAAGCGTGATTGGCTTAGAAGTGCGCGCGCAATTACAACAGCAGTTAGGAATAGACGCAAAACCGGATTCATTGGTAGCGTGTGTTGGTGGCGGCAGTAACGCCATTGGTTTATTTAATGCTTTTTTAGATGATCCGACGGTGCGTTGTATTGGCGTAGAAGCCGGCGGTCGCACCACAAAAACACTAGGTGATCATGCTACTCGTTTAGCGCACGATCCAACTATTGGTATTGTTGATGGCTACAAATCTTTTTTTCTCCAAGATCAATCTGGTAATGTTGCACCAACGCACAGTATTTCGGCGGGGTTAGATTATCCGGGCATTGGGCCGGAGCATGCCTACTTATATCAACAAAAACGCGTGGAATATGTTTCGGCTAGTGACGAACAAGCCAGAGCGGCAGTAACCACTTTAGCGCGTTTAGAAGGGATTATCCCAGCTTTGGAATCGGCTCACGCAGTGGCCTATGCGCTTGTCTTAGCACCAACTTTGCCGCGCACGCATAAAATGGTCGTAAATATTTCTGGTCGCGGCGATAAAGATTATTTCATTTTGTGCCCGAATATATGTCCAAAACCTTAGCCGCTCAATTACAACTAATCAAACAGCAGCAGCGTTTAGGTTTGATGACGCATGTGGTATTAGGGTACCCCAGTTTAGCTGAATCAAAAGATAAAATTCTGCGCATGATAGCGGCTGGGGTTGATTGTATTGAAATGCAAATTCCATTTTCCGATCCAATTGCCGATGGTCCGGTAATTACCGTGGCGAATCAAGCAGCTTTGCAACAAGGCGTCACGGTTGAACAGTGTTTTACTTTAGCTGCCGAACTAATTACCCAGAGTCCAATTCCGTTGCAATTTATTGGTTACTATAATACGGTTTATCGTTACGGTGTTGAGCAGTTTATTAATCGATGCCAGCGCATTGGCATCGCCGGCTTAACCTTTCCCGATTTGCCAATTGTTGAAGCGGCTTATGAACCAATGTATACCTTGGCAAAAGCCGCCGGCATTCCAATGATTCAATTAGTATCGCCAGTCTCAACTCCAAAGCGCTTAACGGATATCGCAAAAACTGCAGATACAATGGAGTATGGCGTGGCGCGTTTTGGCATAACCGGTGCCGGGCCATCCGCCAGTGCGCAATTAACTCAGCGATGTTTTACTCGCCAGCGTTTAACCCAATATCTGCAAACCGTGCGGCAATATGTTACACTACCTCTAGCCGTTGGTTTTGGCTTGCGCCAGCCCGTGGACATAATTCAATTACGGGGTTTGGCCGATCTGGCCGTAATTGGCAGCGCCCTCCAACCTTTAAGTGGCCAAGTGTTATCAAATTATTTAGACGAACTATGCGCCTCACGTTAAAAACCAGCACCCAACAATATCCAATTATCGTCGCACTGAACAGCGTCAAAAAGTTTGCGTTTCCAGCCACTGCCATTGTTGTGGCGGATGCCGCTTTGGCTAAATTGGCCCGTCGAACTTTTCCCGGTCGCCGCATCATACTGTTGCCGGTCGGCGAAGCCTGTAAACGTTTGAGCACGGTGGAGACTTTGTGTGAAAAACTAGTTCGTATAGGGGTCGATCGCAAAGCCAGTTTAGTGGCATTTGGTGGTGGGGTATTGGGCGATATAGTTGGTTTCACTGCCAGCGTTTATATGCGCGGCATAAAATATTATCACGTACCGACAACTTTATTAGCGATGGTGGATTCCAGTATCGGTGGCAAAACCGGTGTCGATTTGGCCAGTGGTAAAAATTTAGTTGGGCGAATTTATCAGCCGCAAGCTGTTATCATGGATCCAAATATTTTGCGTACTTTGCCGCCAAAGGAATTTGCTAATGGCCTAGCTGAAGTGGTGAAACACGGAGTTTTATATCAGCCGCTTTTCCTCTGGTTAGAAAAAAATGTTTCAGCCATTCAACGGCGTCGGCCAGCCGCTTTGCAGCAATTAATTGCTCGGAGTGTAGTTGTAAAAGTGGGAATCGTAGAAATGGACGAACATGAAAATCAAGAACGTATGCTGTTAAATTTAGGTCACACCTTTGGGCACGCTATCGAAAAAGTAAGTCATTATCAAATTCCCCATGGTCAAGCCGTGGCTTACGGTTTAGCGTTGATTTCTGCGTACGCCAAAATGCCAGAACGTGCCCGCCTATTATTTTTATTGGAACAGTTTGGTTTACAGATCGAACCACCACGCCAGTTTATGCGTGCCGCTTTGTTACAGGCCATGTTAGTCGATAAAAAACGCAGTGGTTCAAATATTACTTTGGTGTTGCCAAAAACCCTTGGCCAAATAGTAATCTGTTCATCAGTGCAGCCAAAAATCATTGAGCGGTTTTTACGAAATTATCAAGCCTGAAGTTATCAAGCATGAAATCGCGGATTATTACAACTTTAGCGCAACCAGTTAAATGGACGGTGGCCGTGCCGGGTTCAAAATCATTAATGAATCGGGCTTTGTTGTGTGCCGCTTTAGCCACTGGTCGTTCCATACTTAAATATCCAGTTTTTTGTGATGATACAAATTATATGATAGCTGCCTTGCGGAGTTTGGGAGTGCACATCCAGCGGCACGCTCAGACAGTAACAGTATTTGGTTGTGGTGGTCGGTTTCGCGCTAAAACGAAAAAAATTTATATCGGTAATGCCGGCACAGTGATGCGGTTTTTAACGCCATTTGTACCGACTGGCGTTCAATTAATCGGTAACCAGCGGATGCAGCAACGTCCATTGGTGGATTTACAAAATGCTGTGCAAACGCTGCGCCAAATTGGTCAAAAAAATAATATTAAAATTACTGGTCGGGTCAGCAGTCAATTTATTTCGGCTTTGTTAATGTACGCGCCAACCCTTAGACGCACCATTATTATTTCAGTGAGTGATAAAATTGTGTCAGCGCCATATATTCAAATGACCATTGAGCTAATGCGGCGGTTTGGAGTTAATGTTCAACAGCGTGGTCGGCGTTTTACCATTCGGCCACAAAAGTACCGGGCCACTAAATATGAAATTGAAGGTGATGCCAGCAGCGCTACGTATTGGTGGGCCTTAGCGGCCATTACTCGCAGTCACATTACTGTAACAAACGTGCCGGTTACGTCGCGTCAGCCGGATATTCGTTTTTTAAATATTATGCGGCGAATGGGCTGCACAGTTAAAGGCACCACCGTGGTTGGTCCATGGAATAAGCCACTAAAACCTATTCGTTTAGCCATGGCTGATTGTCCAGATGCGGTAATGAGTGTAGCCATCGTGGCAGCTTTAGCGCCAGGCATTTCGCAGATAAATCAAATTCATCATTTAGTGGCGAAGGAGAGTAATCGTTTGCGCGCACTGCAATTAAATTTACGTCGTTTAGGAATATCAGCCCGAGCGACCACCCGGGCACTTACTATTATCGGCCGAAACCAAGTATTGTGGCCGGCAACAATTAAAACTCATAGCGATCATCGCTTAGCCATGGCATTCGCGATTCTTGGTTTGGCGTGTGATGGCGTTAGTATTGATGAACCGGCTTGTGTGAAGAAGAGCTATCCAACTTTTTGGTCTGATTTTACCGCGGCACAACGCTTGGCCCACAAGCAGCATTTGATTATTACCGGAATGCGTGGAGTTGGAAAAACCACTTATGGTAAAGCGCTGGCGCAGCAACTTAAACGGTCATTTATAGATTTAGATCAAGCCATTGAACAACGCGTACATCAATCAACCGCACAATATGTCAAACAATATGGTTGGCCAGCGTTTCGCGAACAAGAACATTTAGCGCTGCAGGCAGTACTAAAAAAACCAGCTGGGATTATTGCTACAGGTGGCGGCACTTTAATGTATTCGCGTAATCAAAAGTTGATACAAGCGCATTATGTGGTGCTTTTAACTACGCCACTGTCGGTGATTGAACAGCGATTAGCGAACCAAGCTCAACGGCCAACTCTTTTGCCGCAAAGTCAATCAGTAAAAAGTGAGTTACGTACTGTTTGGCGGCTGCGTAAAGATAAATATTTTGCTGTAGCCGATGCTATATGTCGGGTTTAATTGCTGTTAGTTTAACAAAAACAAAACATTTTTCGGCGGCTTTGTGCAGTGGGGCAGATTTACTAGAATTGCGGACAGATTATTTTTCTGCGCAACAAATTTTGCGTATGGCCAAGCGCAGTACCTTGCCCGTGATTTTAACTATTAAACAACCGAACATTTTGCCCGCTGTATTACCGCGCACAATTCGTTATGTTGATGTTGATTATAAACCGGCGCAATCATTGGTACGCAGTTTGCCGCGTGGACTAAAGGTTATTCAATCTTTTCACGATTACAAAACAACACCGGCGTATGCAAAACTGGAGCGAATTGTTCGGTCGGCGCTGCACC
>CAYYTZ010000079.1:0-5813 GCA_964474735.1 uncultured Gammaproteobacteria bacterium
CATTGGGGCGCTATTAGTAAAACTAACCACGCATCATTGCGCTTTCGTGACCCAATCTATAAAACCTTACGCGAACTGGCTTTGTCATATTTTCATGAGTATTTTAGTAATCAGACAAGCAAAAAAATTTTGCGCGAATATTCCACTAAGCCATTTAATCTAAAACGGTTTGGAACACAATGGATAACGGCGGAAGAAGATTTGTACAAAATTGTCGACGCAATAGACGCTGCGCCACATTCTACCATTATCCCAAAATCTAATATTAAATATTTACGCAAAGCTGATGTAATGGAATTGCGAGCCGGAAAACTAATTGAGTGGAAACGCGCCGATCACCGAACTTAATTACTACTACCCAGCAAAGCACTCATTCGCTATGTTATAATGAAAAAATGGAATCACCAATTATTATTGTGGGAGGCGGCATGGCCGGGTTAGCCTGTGCTCGTACTTTAACTGAACGGCAAATTGACTATATTCTTATATCACCCCAGCTGGGCGGGCGCGTGGTAACATCCAGTGATCAGCTGGTAAATTACGGGGCATATGTAATTGCGGATACACATACTCACCTACTTAACTTTGTCCGCCAAGGTCGCCCCTTACGCTTATTCAAAATAGATTTTCATAAACTTAAATCCGAATATTCATTTCGCCAAGTCACAATTCGACACGCTTTGGAATTGGCTAAATTCATGCGGCTGGTTCTTAAATTTCAAAAGCACTATGCCCAATTTCAAAAAAATGAGTTGACCGCATTTCAAAACGAAGCGCTGCAAAACGATTCTTATTTATTAAATTTATTCCAGACGCCAGCTGAAGAGTTTATCAAAACAGAAAAAATTCAACAAATTGTTTGTGACTACATCGCCGAAGTTACCTATATGTGCACATTCACGTCACTAGCAAATCTTAATGCCTTTCAGTTGATGCAAATTGCGATGTATGTAAACATTCCCATCCATGAATTTACGCTGAACTTAGCCAAACTAACTGATCCGATTCGAAAAAATATAATTCTAGATACAGTCATCAGCCTTGATACTAAACAACATGCAATCGAAACTAAACTGGGTAAAAAATTTACTTATTCCAAGTTGGCATTAGCCCTACCACTAGAAGAAATCCAACAACTATTACCTATCCGCCACGACCGTATTCCTGCTACTGCCTATATGTTTCATATTACTGGTCAAGCTAAATCCCAGTGGTCTGACGCTGATTTAGAATTATTTCAAGAAACCGAATCCACTATTTTTATTTCTAAACAAAGTAATGGAACATATTTATTTTACTCAAAAATTGCTACGCCAACTTTTTCTGACTACTTCACTGAATATAAAATTTTAGCGCAAAAATACTGGAATCCAGCTTTTTTCGTGGGTGGTCACAAATTAATTTCAATGAATCAAACGGCCGATATATATTTAGCTGGTGATATAAATATCGTTGGACTAGAAGAAGCCTATATCAGTGGGGTATCTGCCGCCAACACTATTATCCAGGAACTTAATTAACGCTTCCCGGTATGATGCTGACGAGCTTGCCGTTTCTGGATTCCGCCAGAAAAATGATAGCCACGTACCGTAGATGACCCTAAACCTGAACTCACACCGACAGCGACCTGAATTCTTCTATTCGATTGCTCTGGTTGAACTGGCCGTCTTTCATGTTTACGCTCTAATTGCCCTAACACTTCTTGAACGCTTTTTTTTGGATAGATGGTTGTACTGGTATTATCAATAACCGGTTCTTTTGTTACTGGTTTGCTTGCTTTATCTATTACTCGGCGAGCTAAATCTTCTGGAGTTTGTAACAACGAGGCTGTGGTCGGTACAACTACCGCTTCGCGTGGAATTGGTTGCGGTTTTGGTTCTTCTCTTTTTGGAATAGTTTTTTCAGTTATTTCTTCAAGTCCAACTGGTGTAACAAACGTTTCAGTGGGCGACTCGGCAATGTCATCTGGTGCTTCAAATACAAGGTCATCAGGCAGTGTAACTACTGCATCTGCAACATCTGCTACTGGCTCAAGATTACGAGACTCATCCGTAGATACAACTGTTGGTTGATCGTTACTATCCGTAGCAACTTCTGCCATGTCGGTTGGAGCGTTTTCGGGCTCAACTGCTTCCTGCCGGACTGGATTTCTGTCGAATTCAGCTACGTCTAATAAAGTATCTCTATCAGTGACGGCTTCTTGAGGATCAATACTGGATTCTGATACTACCAGCTTTTTCGGATCATTTCCTTCAACATCTACTGGTGTATTGGTTACTAAAAACGGTTCATCTGGTGATAAATTAGCCGCACTGTATTCACTGCGTGGAATATTTACGGTACGCAAATTACCTGCTCCATCCGCTGATCCATATTCAACCACCTCAGCTTTATCTTTAGGGTCAATTATCAATTCCTTATAAACTGGTCGAGGTGCTTCTTCTGGCTCTCGTTCTTCCACTCGAGCAATATTCTCATTCCAATTAAATGTTAAAACCTTTCCTGGAGGCGTCCCTACTGGAACAACCACATCAATTCCTTTCATAGCCATTGTTGCTTTTAATACAACTCCACGTTTCATGGTAGCATTGTATGCCTCAGTAACAGCTGCTGCCACCGGTTTGCCATCATGTAAATCACGAATTAATTGGGTTACGGCAGCGCGTTTTGATTCTGGTCTATCACTAGAAAAATGGTAACCCGTTTTTTCTAAATGAGCCACCATATCATCTTCACTTCCAACTTCACCAATACCAGTAATATCAACTATTGGCTCTGCAAAACCCAATTCGTGTAATGCCTTTGTAGCATACTCAGTGGCATATGTAGCCACTCGCTCTGACAAAGCTTGATTTTGTTCAGCGGCACCTTCGGCACTACGATACGCCACACCATAAACAGATAAATCGGACGCTAAATTATGACCTTCTCCATCAAGATAAGGTGCTAGTACACCCAAAGCATTATCTATACCATTGCAAACGGACTCCTTCATTTGAGCATCCAATTCTCCAGTAGTGGTTTCGGCTACACGAGAATAATCTCGTTGTCCCCAAGCAAACTCAGTATTCATTTGTACTGCCACATCTTGAGCTGGCTGTATTTCTATTTTTTGTCCATCGACTAAGGTAGCGCCATCGACTAAAATATTAACTGTATCGGCATCTGACTGAATTTCAACATTATGATGGGTAAAAAAATGTTCTACACCCGTTTGAGTAGTTAAATCAATGTCGCCAGCTTCTGGTTTAAAGCCTGGCTGTTCATGCACCTCAGCTGCTGGTGTTCTAAACCCACAGTTAATCGCCGCTAACAAGGCTATTGGCGTTCCGATGCGACCTAAAATGCCCTTTCGGATATCTTGCAGAACCGAACCACGTTCCAGTGACTCGGCTTGTTTTTCGACAGCGTTTTTTGGCTCAGTAAACCGTCGTAGTAATTTTTCAAAAGCCATATTTTTATCCTTGCATTATAGTGTAATATAATTTATCGAACTGCCAAGTATATCTTAAAATTTTCATTTTGTCAATAACGTCGTTTGCCTTGTTATTTACGGCCGCTTAGCTTTGATGGCTAAACTAGTCAGCACGACAACCAATAGATACATAAAAAAACCGTAAACACAGGCTGGATAACCTAATACAGTACCGGTAGCACCCGGAGCCGGACAGCTAACAGCGGTTACGGAAAATAATTCTTGATATGAAAGATACCCGGAAAACAATAACCCCCCGATGGCTATAACTAATATGCAGTATAAAATAGTTTGCTGGCGCATAAATTGCTCTTTATAATTATAGTATACACCTAGTGATACGGTAGTGTACAATAATAAAGTGATAGGCAGCAATCAAAATAAAACCAGACTAATCTTGAGCGCATGGACCTGGCGCATTCCATTATTAACCTTAATATTAGTTGAAGGAGCTTCTTTTCTCCATTTAATTGAAGCCCAACCGAGTTTTACGACGGCTGGCTTATTGCTGCAATCTTTTGTTTTTTTGATTTTTTTTGAATGGTTCCATCATTATATTTATACGAAGCATGGCCGGTTACTGCCCTGGTGGATTGTTAGCGGTATTGTGTTGTGTATTGTACTTGATGCAACTGGAGATTATTTAGGTTGGTATGGTTCGTTATGGTATTTTGATACAGTATTGCATTTTTCTTTACCAGCCGCGGCCGTAGCCGGTTTTTGGGGAATTAGAAAAACCTTAGGTTTAGAAACCAGCTTCAGTTATTTATGGTGGACAGTAGCACCTTGTGTAACAACCTTAGGCGCCATGTACGAAATGGAAGAATATTTAGAGGATTATTTTACCGGCTCGCACCGCTTAGGTGATGGTTTTGATACTGCCAATGATTTATTGATGGATTTTTTAGGAGCATTTTCACCGGTGATTATTGTTTATATTATTAAGAAGGTTTCACGCGGCCAATCTAAGGCCAAGTAAAAAAATAACGGACCGCGTTTGAGCGGCCCGTTATTATGCGACTTATCATTCGACTTATTAGAGCTCTGAACTCAAAATAACGTCACCATAAGCATAGGTATCAACCTCTTTGTCGCCGGCCCATTCCACTTCAACATCTACCGTGCCATTGACATCATCAACCGCAGTCACTGTGCCGTCTGTATACGTTCCAATAAATGGTACGGAAACAGCATCACCCACAGCTACTACTGGTTTAATTGGCATAGTTACAGCATCGGCTTTAGATACAACCTCTAAGCTGCTAGCAAATCCAGAAACCAAAACTTGGTCGCCAGAAACTTTTAACACTTGATAATGATCGTAATCACTGCCATTCTTCACGCCAATTGAAGCGCCGGCTTGCCAAGGATCGGTAATAACTACAAATGAATCAGCATCAAGTTCTTCTGGTTCGCTTGCACCAAGGATACCGGTATCTAAATAGTTAACCATTGGTTTGGTTGGTGTACCGCCTTCAACCACATAAGCGCGAGTTATGCCAGAACCAGATTGCCACCAAGTTAACACGGTGTCGCCAACCGCAGCAGTTTGACCGGCTGGAATTGGAACAATTACACCATTTGGAATAGTTACCTCTTCATTAATTTCTGTTAAAACAGAAGCGGTGTCTCCCACTTCGGCCACTTCAGCCATGTAATAAATGAATGTGCCATTTTCCACACCGGCAGTAGCAGCTTCATCAAGAGCAGCCCGGGTTGGCGCTAAAACATAATCACCAAACTCGGCTTCAAGAGTTGAATTTGGGAAATCCAAAGGCATAGCGGTTGGGTCTACTTCGGCTACTGCAGCATTTGTGTTTTCGTTAGCATTTTCGTTTGCCACCACATCGGTATTTTCGTTTGTGGGGGTAGTAGTTGTCGTTGTATTGGTGGTGGTTGAACTTGTGCAACCAGCTCCTAATAACGCCAATAAAAGGCCCGCTCCAGCCAAACTCTTGGCTATTTTTGATGTACGCATTGTATTCATAACGTGTACTTTAATAATTTAATCCTCCGCAAGATAAATACAGTATACCACTTACTGTAAACAAAAAACAGCCCCTAGACAGAGGCTGTTTTAATGTCAAGAAAATTACTTCTCGCGTGGCTGAGCTTCTTTGACCGCAATTCGGCGACCATCAAGTTCTTTGCCATCCCACATTTGGATAGCTGCTTGCGCTTCTTCTGGAGTGGACATTTCCACAAAACCGAAACCGCGTGAGCGACCGGTCATTTTATCCATGATTATTTTGGCGGAAACAACGTTTCCGGCCTGCATGAAAGCCTCGCGGAGAGTATCGTCTGTCGATTTGAAAGCGATGCCTCCTACAAATAGATT
>CAYYTZ010000080.1:0-5664 GCA_964474735.1 uncultured Gammaproteobacteria bacterium
CCATTCGATCAACGGTTAAACAATTATTTTTCTCAACAGCGGGGAGAATTGGAAAGTCGGCCGCCGCCTCTCCTTTTATGCTTGATGTATGATCAGTGGTTTGTAGTTTTAGTTCATTGTTCACCAACTCACAATCAACTCGTTCAGCTGGTAAAAGGGTTATGTAATTATTCAATAACGCCGCTGGAACAGTAAAAGATCCCGGAACATCCACTCTTCCACGCACTTGAATTTGAATACCAATTTCTAAGTTGGTTGCAGCCAAAGTAATGCCGGTTTCTTTGGCATCAATTAAAACATTTTGTAAAATTGGTAGATTAGTGTTTTTGTTAGCCACTCGTGCCAGTAAGGCAAGGGCATGTGCAAGATTTTCTTGGGTGCAAGAGAACTTCATAATAAAATATTATAAATACTAATAACTATAATAAGGCCTGTGGATTTGTGGATGAAGAGGGGTTGTTGAGGATTCATGCGGGTAGAAAAGTTTTTATTGAGTGGGGAGAATCTGTATAATGGTGTGGGTTGGTTGTGTATGAAACGAGGATAAGTTTTGATTTATTTTTACACACAAGTTGTGCAGAGAATTTTCCACAAGCCACAGTGCATTATTAAAGATATAATTTTTGTTTTATTAAAGTGATATCTTGCGTAAGTTTTTCATTATTTGTCAACTCCAAACGAATTTTATTATAAGCATGCATGGCGGTGGTGTGATCTCTTCCGCCCAGCTCTTGGCCAATGGTTGGATATGACGCACTCATCTCTTCGCGCATAATATACATGGTAATTTGTCGTGGCAGCACAAGTTCCTTTTTGCGCGAGCTGCCGGTTAAGTCGCTAAGCGCTACTGTATAATACTCAGCCACAGCAACCAAAACCTGTTTAGCCGTCATGGCCCCGCGTTTGGGCGCTTGAACAATTGACGAAAGTAGCCCACGTACGCTATCTACAGTGGGCTTGGTGTTGGTGAGTTGCATGGCAGCGACCACTCGATTTAAGGCGCCTTCAAGCTCACGAATATTGTTTTGAACGGTGGTCGCAATATATTGGATGATGTCATCTTCTAAAGAGGTGTTTTTTTCGTGACACTTGGTAGTTAAAATAGCGATGCGAGTTTCCAAGTCTGGCACACCAACATCAACAATCATGCCCCACTCAAAACGCGAAATTAAACGATCTTCAAGCGTAGGAATGGCCTTGGGTGGGCGGTCAGAACTAATAACAATTTGTTTATCATTCTGATGTAAAAAATTAAAAGTGTGAAAAAAGGCCTCTTGGGTACCCTCTTTACCGGCTAAAAACTGAATGTCGTCAATTAGTAGCACATCAACGGAGCGGTATTTATTTTTGAACGTGTCGGCCTGCCCCATAGTGACCGATTTAATATATTCGTTGGTAAAGGTTTCGCACGGTGTGTATAAAATACGTTTTTCATGCGTCCGTTGGGCAATGGCGTTGCCAACCGCCTGCATTAAGTGGGTTTTGCCAAGACCAACTCCGCCATAAATAAAAAGCGGATTATATATTTTTGCTGGATTTTCACTTACGGCTCGGCAAGCGGCATAAGCTAGTTCGGTCTTTTTACCGACCACAAAAGTGTCAAAAGTATAGCGCGGGTTAAGGGCGGATCCTTGTCCAACAATTGATCTGGACTGAGGACTGTTATAGCTAGTTGTATAACTAGACTGAGCGCTGGCTTGAATTGGTTTTTGTTGCGACTGTGGGTTTAAAGCAGGCTTAGAAATGGTTTTTTCTGGTGCAACAGGCTTTGTTTCGGGTTTCGCTACAGGAACGACCACAATTTCTTTTTTGCTCAGTGGCGCCACTTTAAAAGACAGTTGTTTAATTTTTGCGTCGGTAATGCTTTGCAAAGATTTTAAGATTTTTTGTTGGTATTTATTCTCCATCCAAGTCTTAGTAAAGGCATTTGGTACAGCTATAACCAAGGCATCTTCTTTGTACTCTAAAATAAAAGTATGCTTAAACCAGGTCGTGAAATTGGCCTTGGTTAAGGTTAGTTCCAATTCACCCAGACAGGCGTCCCAAAGTTGCTTTGAATCCATAGGGCATTATACTACCACACCTTTCTTAAGGCGCCACTGTTGACAGCCTGTGGAATAACTGTGTATAGTGTACGCTCTATGCCAAAACGAACCTATCAACCAAAAAAACGCACGCGCGCTCGCGAACATGGTTTTCGTAAACGCCAACGAACCAACGGTGGTCGCAAAATTGTTATTGGCCGTCGACGCAAAGGCCGTAAACGATTAGCTGCAGTTAAATAGTTGTTTGTATGCTTCCGGCTGCGCAGCGATTGCGGCGGACCAGCGACATCCAATCAGTTTACAAAACCGGACGAGCAACTTTTACTCCGGCTGTTCGGGTGTTAGCTAAGGCAACGCAACTGGCACAAAACCGCGCAACCGTGGTTGTGTCCACCCGGGTCTCAAAAAAGGCTGTTGAGCGCAACCGATTAAAGCGGCAACTTAGAGCGACCTTGCGGAAATTATTAATGCAAACAAATGGTACGCACGACATTGTCATCATTGTTCAACCAAAAGCTTTAAAGGTGGATACCACGCAACTTATTTCGGCGTTAATATTTTGCTTTAATAAGCTACACCTATTATGATCGTGAGTGACATTTCAAGTGGGTTGCGCTCTGGCTTGCTTAGAACAATTCGTCTATATCAAGCTACTCTCTCACCAGACCATGGTTGGTTTTCTGGCACCAGCTTTGTTGGTTGTCGGTATTGGCCAAGCTGCTCTCAGTATGCCTATACAGCAATAGAGCGTTATGGCATAATCAGGGGGGTTTATTTGGGCGGCAGACGCATTGCCCGCTGTACGCCGTTTCATGCCGGCGGTTTTGACCCGGTGCCAGAGCGAATTAAATGAAATAATTTTTGTTATGATCGAGCTTTATAATACAGTGTTGTACGAACCAATCTTTAATGCCATGATTTGGTTATACCATGTTTTACCTGGCCACGATCTAGGCATAGCTATTATTGTTCTAACCATTGCCATAAAAGTGATTTTGTTTTGGCCAGCCCTATCGGCTTTAAAAGCGCAAAAAAGACTACAAGACACTCAGCCGATGGTTGAAGAAATTCGAAAGAAATATAAAGATAACAAAGAGGAGCTTGGAAAACAATTAATGGAGTTTTACAAAACAAACAAGGTTAACCCGTTCTCTTCTTGTTTGCCCATACTTATTCAATTGCCAATTTTAATTGCTTTATATCGAGCCTTTTTTCAAGGGCTGCAGGTTGATCCGGCTACCCACCTGCTAAACGTGACTCAGGCGCAGCATTTGTATGGTTTTCTTCAAGCTGTATATACAATAACTCCAATTAATACGGACATGTTTGGCTTTATCGATTTAGCTGCAACGCATAATGTTATTTTAGCCCTGTTGGCTGGAGTCGCGTCGTTTTTTCAAGCCAAAACTCTGCAAGCCAAACGGGCAGCTATAAAAACCGCGGGCAGTAAAGACGAGGATATGGCCGCGTCCGTTAATCGTCAAATGATGTATTTGATCCCGGTAATGACCATAATATTCGGTTATCAATTTCCGGCGGGCGTGACAATTTACTGGTTAGTTTCCACATTATTTAGTCTTTTCCAACAATTGTATTTCTTCCGGGTGAAAAAAAAATTAGCCGAACCAACAATTGTCAATGCGACTGACTGACCGTCAATTACTAGGACTGCCGGTGGTTACCCAATCTGGTCAGCCAGTTGGCAGTGTAACGGGATTTGAGTGTGACACCGAACATCACACCATTGAAACTTATTTAGTAAGCACCAGCCCACTAATTACGCGCTTGTTTGGTTTACAGCGTCGGACGCTGGCCATTGCACGCACCCAGGTGGTAGCTATTACTAATGAGGCCATGATTGTGTACGATGGTTTAATTATGGACCAAGCCCAAGTTAATAAAATTGCGAGCCTACCACAAACCCAAGCTGCTCCAGCCGCTACAACAATATCATTGGAGTAAATCAACCAACGTGCCACTTATTTCTAGCTGACGTAAAGCAATATCGGCCCCAGCCGAGAATTTTATTTGACCCAATATATTTTGCCAAACATTGGGCACACGTTCTGGCCATTCTACAATAAGTAATGAGGCTGCGTCCGTTTGCCAATGGTTAATATCCAGCGCAGCCAAATTGTCTGTGGTGGTAAGACGATAAAGATCGATGTGAATTAAATTTTGTAAAACCGGGTGATTAAGCGGATAAACATTCAGTAGGGCAAAAGTTGGGCTGGTGAGTCGTCGAGTCATGCCAAGACCCTTGGCTAGGCCCTGCACAAAAGTGGTTTTACCGGCCCCAAGCTCACCTTCTAGTAATATTGTGCCACCGCAAGTTAAGCGCTCAGCAATTTTTCTGCCGAAGGCCATAGTAACACCAGCGCTCGTTGATTGACAAAGGAGTTTTTTCATGCTATAGTAGTATAAACGTTATGCCTATAATTAGTCCAGACCGAATCGAAACCCTCCTCACCAGCGCAGCCGCTCATAATGCGTCCGATGTTCATATTATCGTTGGACACCAACCATTGTTCCGCGTCGACGGCAAACTCGTTGAAGTGGAGGGAGAGCCGATTGTAACCAGTGAAATAGCCAGCGATTTAGTTTTTTCATTACTGAACGACCAACAAAAAGATAAATTTATTCGTGAACGTGAGCTTGACTTTGCCTATCAAGTGAAACGCGTGGCGCGCTTTCGTGTAAATATTCATTGGGAGCGTGGCAGCGTTGGACTGGTGGCGCGTTTGGTGCGCACTAACCCACCAACCATGGAAGCGTTGGCCATGCCTAAGGCGATCTATGACCTTACTCGTTTGCACCAAGGCCTTGTGCTGGTGACGGGGCCAACCGGTTGCGGCAAATCAACCTCATTGGCCGCCATGGTTCAATTAATTAATCAAGAACAGAAGGCGCACATTATTACACTGGAAGATCCGGTTGAATATTTATTTACCGCCCAGCTAAGTATTATTCGGCAGCGCGAATTGTATCGAGACTTTCTATCTTTTGCTGAAGCTTTAAAACATGTTGTTCGCCAAGATCCTAACATTATTATGGTGGGAGAGATGCGCGATTTGGAAACTATTGCTACAGCCTTAACCGTTGCCGAGACGGGCCACTTAGTACTTGCCACATTGCACACAAATGGTGCGGCCGAAACCATCGATCGTATTATTGATGTTTTTCCACCCCATCAACAACACCAGATTCGTTTACAGCTATCCATGGAGCTGCGCGCCGTGATCTCACAAGAATTATTACCGGCCTTAAATGGTGGTCGCGTGGCAGCCCGTGAAATTATGATGAACACGCCAGCGGTGGCCAACTTGATTCGTGAAAATAAAATCGCCCAACTAAAAACCGTCATGCAAACATCGGCTCAAGACGGCATGATGACACAAGATCAAGACATTAAGCGATTATATCAAGAGCGTTTAATTACGCGCGAGATTGCCGAGGCGTACATGGAAAACCCAGAACTATTGCAATAGCGAATACATTTGCTACACTAGCTGAGCTTTTATTGTTTGCCCTCGTAGTATAATGGATAATACGCCGGTCTTCGGAACCGGATATCTAGGTTCGATTCCTGGCGAGGGCACTAAACAAGATTGTCTGAGTC